>NZ_BCBI01000014.1:0-114916 GCF_001320565.1 Pseudomonas sp. NBRC 111132 | reverse complement strand
AATGGCATTTTTGGTGGCACGGCCGGATGCGACGCCTTTGGCGCACCCTAGAGCGGAGATAAAATAATCAGACGCCTGGCTGTCTCTACCTCGGCTGATAAAGCAAAGGTATGTCGAATCTGCTTCCTCAGCATCCTCCTCCTCCTCTTTGGCCGCATTCTTGTCGGCAGCTTCGGCAGCTGCTGCAGTGATTGTGACGAAGCTCCCTAAGTTTATCCTTGCCGCCTGCTGAACAGTCTTCAGGTCTACCTCTTGAATTTCCTTTGGAACGTAGTTCTCATCCAGCTGAATACCACCACGCTCTTTTATGCTAGCGACCAGGAAGAAGTCGGATGCACCGGACGTATATTGGGCGCAAAGAATGTGTCCGCCGGTAGCCAACGTCCGGCCTCCCGCTTGGTGGACCAACTGGTCCATTGCAAGGTGAGTCAGCGAAACAAACTGGTCCGTATCATTTTGTTGACCAATGAAGGCGGCGAAGCGATCAGGAAACGGACCCTGACGACCATCGTTGGCGAATTGGCCGTAGACAACGCTATTGCCCTCCTTGCCAATCAAGCCATTGATGCCTTCGACAAGAAGCTTGAGAGCCGGGTTTTCTGTATTTAGAACGACTTCCTTTTTAACCACCTCGGAAACATATTCGGTATAGGCCAGCTTCTTGAAGCTGTGAATGATGGCAGTTTTTAGCGTAATCACAGGTCGACATCCCTTCGTAATATCAATATGAGATTACAAAAATCTCACCTTTCCCTGCAAATCTACCTTGGTCGCTGTGTGCATTCCGAGATGGCACAGCTGTGCGAGCAACTGTATTTACATACAGTTATTTTGTCGAGAACTGTTTGTTTTATGCAGATATATGGTCATGCCTTCAGTCCAGGAGTGTCTGAAGCCGCATGGCCGAAGGCATCTAATTCAGCATGGACAGCTTATCTGAGCTGGAAAATGGCAGCAGCGACGCTCTTTTGGCTTTTTGGGCTAGCTTTGAGGGGATCCCTGAATCTCCGGTGTCACCTCTGTGAGGCCGCTCACCGCCATGCATCAGATCTAGATTGACACGCGTGCCGCCTTGGATAGCCTTGCAATTGAGGGCTGCAACTGCGCATTTGTCGGGCCTGGGCACCAGCATGAGCCCCCCCGCAATTTTGGCAGCAGAGGAAGCTGGTTCCTTTGAAGTAGTGACGGCGGGCATTGCCGGTCGGATTCTGAACCCAAAGTCGCCAGACTGGGAGCTAAAGGATCGCTGCGACTACTCCTCATCCCTTACCGAAAAGGCACGTGCCGGTCGTGAAGGGGAAACACACTGGCCTTTACTAGGCCAATCAACTTTTGTGAGAGGGGAATAGGGTTTTCTCGGCTTTTCTGTGAAAAGTATCCCTTCATTTCACAAAAAAAACGGTCGAGCTTCCCATTTCACCGGGCCGGGCCTATCACCTATTTTGTGAACCTACAGCTCGCACAAACAGTTGACCGCCCGCCAAGGCCCCAGTCCGGGTAACCAGAGCAGGCCAAACATAAAAAACCCCAGCCTTGGCCGGGGTGGGTGATGCGTTTACTGAAAGCTGATCACACAACAGGGGTACTCGTCAGAGCTGCGTGCGGTGATGGCTAACCGGAAAAGACCCTGAACATCTGTCAGCCGGGGTTTTCCCTTGATCGAGACCAGGACCAGCAGCCGCGGGCTCACTGGCGAGCAGCCAGTTCAGCGGCCCGTGCGGCGGGAGAAGGCGTTTCTTTGATCAGGCGGGCAAGGAAAGCGGTATAACTGGCCTGCTCGTTGATGTGCATGATGTGCTCAATGAAGTCTTTTCGCTTCCGCTCCAACCACTGCTCAGCAGCGACAGGCTCGCAAGGAAGGCGCTGCGTGTAGATCACGTAGTCGTCGAGAGCAACCTGTTGTGGCCAGGTCAGTTCGGATACGTTGAGGTTGTGCATGTGGCATCTCCAGGAGGATGTAGGCTTCGTACCTAGGAGATGCTCAACAGCGAGTATGAAGGCAGCAGCACATGACTGCGCTGGACCTCCCCTTACCCGCTTACGTCGTCATCACTCATCATCGTCGAAGTTGTACATGCCCGGCGCCAGGTTCTCGAAACGGGTGTACTTGCCAATGAACGCCAGCCGGACAAAGCCGATCGGACCGTTACGCTGCTTGCCGATGATGATCTCCGCCACGCCCTTGTGCTCGGTCTCGGGGTGATACACCTCATCCCGGTACACGAACATGATCACGTCGGCGTCCTGCTCGATCGCACCGGATTCACGCAAGTCGGAGTTCACCGGGCGCTTGTTCGGGCGCTGCTCCAGGGAGCGGTTCAGCTGCGACAGGGCGATGACAGGGCAGTTGAATTCCTTGGCCAGCGCCTTGAGGGAACGGGAGATCTCGGAAATCTCATTGGTCCTGTTGTCGCCGGCAGAGCCCGGGATCTGCATCAGCTGCAGGTAGTCAACCATGATCATGCCAATCTCGCCGTGCTCACGGGCCAGGCGGCGTGTGCGTGCTCGCATTTCCGAGGGGCTGATGCCGGCGGTGTCGTCGATGAACAGCTTGCGGTTGTTGAGCAGGTTCACCGCGGAAGTCAGTCGCGGCCAGTCATCATCGTCCAGCTGGCCAGATCGCACCTTGGTCTGGTCGATGCGGCCGAGCGACGACAGCATACGCATGATCAGCGATTCACCTGGCATTTCGAGCGAGAACACCAGCACCGCCTTCTCGGACCGCAGCACAGCGTTCTCCACCAGGTTCATGGCGAAGGTGGTCTTGCCCATCGATGGCCGGCCGGCCACGATAATCAGGTCGGCCGCCTGAAGGCCGCTGGTCTTCTCATCTAGGTCGGTGAAGCCGGTCGACACACCGGTGATGTCGCTGTCGGAGTTGAACAGCGTGTCGATGCGGTCGATGGCCATGGTCAACAGGTCTTTGACACCTACCGGGCCGCCAGTTTTCGGCCGGGCTTCAGCGATCTGGAAAATCTGCCGTTCGGCCTCGTCCAGGATCTCCGCAGCATTCCGCCCTTCCGGATTGAAAGCACTGTCTGCGATGTCCGTGCTGATGCTGATCAGCTGGCGCAGGGTCGCCCGCTCCCGGATGATCGCAGCGTAGGCCTTGATGTTGGCCACCGACGGAGTGTTCTTGGCCAGCTCCGCCAAATAGGCCAGCCCGCCGACCTGGCTACTCAGACCCTCCTTGTCCAGACGCTCGTGCAGCGTGACGATGTCGAAAGGCTCGTTCAGGTCCGCCAGCTTGGCGATGGCGCGGAAAATCAGCCGGTGATCATGCCGGTAGAAATCGCCGTCGGACACCTGATCGAGCACGCGCTCCCAGGCGTTGTTATCGAGCATGAGACCACCGAGCACGGACTGCTCAGCCTCGATCGAGTGCGGTGGCACCTTCAGCGAGGATGTCTGTAGGTCGAGCTGCTCTGGTGCGTAATCGTCGTTCATGTGCATCTGATTCCGTCAGTTGGGGGCGCTATCGAGTGGAGTGGTAACAGGAGGCTTCACGGGGGCTTTCTCACGCCTTTTCGGCGCCGCCCCCTGCCCTTCCCCTCAACCTTCTTCGCAGCCCCTTCTACGAGCTTCTGGACAGGCATACGGCCAAGTCGCGGATTGGGGTCAATTCTCTCAACCCCCATTTCTTGATCGGTGAAGTCGTGGGTACCCGGCTCCAAATTGACGAAGCGTGTGTATCGCCCCTCGAAGCCGAGCCGGACGAAACCGGTGGGGCCTTCTCGCTGCTTGCCGATGATGATCTCGGCGGTGCCAGCAAACCGGGAGTCGGGGTTGTACACCTCATCCCGGTACACAAACATGATCACATCAGCGTCTTGCTCGATGGCGCCGGACTCGCGCAGATCGGAGTTCACCGGGCGCTTATCCTTGCGCTGTTCCACCGAGCGATTGAGCTGCGAGAGAGCAATCACGGGGCAATCAAATTCCTTGGCCAAAGCCTTGAGTGACCTGGAGATGGCCGAAATCTCGTTGGTCCGGTTGAGACCGCCGTATCCGGGGATCTGCATCAGCTGCAGGTAATCCACCATGATCAGGCCTATCTCGCCGTGCACACGCCGAAGCCTCCGCGTGCGGCTACGCATCTCCGAAGGGCTCAGCGCCGGCGTGTCGTCAATGAAGAAGCGATCGTTCTTGTTGAGCGCGTTGGCAGCCTTGGTCAGCTTGGTCCAGTCCTCGTTCAACAGCTTCCCGGATCGGACTCGCGACTGGTCAATGCTCCCCATGGAGGCGAGCATCCGCGTAAGCAACGCATCGCCCGGCATCTCCATGGAGTAGACCACGACCACTTTTTCCGATCGCAGAACGGCCTCTTCCACGATGTTCATGGCAAAAGTAGTTTTGCCCATGGATGGCCGGCCGGCCACGATGACCAAATCAGCTGGACGCAACAGGCTCAACTTGCTGTCAAGGTCAACGAAGCCAGTGGACTGGCCAAGGGACTCAAGCCCTGACTCATGGGCTGTCTCGATCTTCTCGACGGCCTTCCTGAGCAGTGTTTCGATGCCAACCGGACCGCCCTCCTTCGGCCGTTGGCCGGCCACAGACAGCATTTTTGCTTCGGCATCATGCACCAGATCTTCCGCGGAGCGGCCGTCAGGGGAGTTGGCGCTTTGCTCGATCTCCCCACACACTCCGATGATCTTTCGAAACTGCGACCGCTCGCTGACTACGCGTGCAAAGGGCGCGATGTTGGCGACGGACGGGGTGTTATCGGAAAGCTCTCTCAGATAGGCCAAGCCACCTGCATTCGAGAGCTCACCGGCACGTTCCAAGGCCTCCTGTGCCGTGACGACATCAAGCGCCCGCCCCTCTTCAAGCAGCCTGGCAATAGCCTTGAAAATGAGCCTATGGTCAGCGCGGAAGAAATCAGATTCGACGACCAGGTCAGAGACTCGGACCCAAGCACGCGGGTCATTCAGCAATCCGCCTAGAATGGCCTGCTCGGCTTCAACAGAATGCGGCAGCTCCCGGTTAGGGGGCTGTTCGTATTCAGCTGCTAGATGGATATGGTCGTTCAAACCTCAGGCCTTACTGGTGAAAATGCTGGGTTGGATCAAGCCGCCAGCGGCAATGAGCACCTACTGGAGGTCCTGGTCTGCGCTGACAGCTGGGTTTCGGTAACGATGTTCGTTGTTTGGGGGCCTAGAACGCAACTACCACGCGCTGGGTGGCCGGCCGGATCAGAACGTAACTTCGATCAAGGTTGCCCGGCCGGTGCGGGTTTGAAAGTCGCAAAGGCCCAACTGCACGAGCCTCGGCTGCCGGTGAGCGATGCAAGTTGCGACTTGGGCGCGAAATGCCGCCAACTCAAGCGGGAGCACTGATCGACCAGTAGCGGCCTGGATCTTCTCCCGGAATTCCTGCAGCGCCGCCTCCAGGAAAGCATCATTATCGGCCTGGCCTGAAGTTTCGGCGCTCGGTGTTGGGATCGACATTCAAACTCTCCAGGATGGGGCCATGACTACACCTGAGCTGACATGCGCAGTCGCGGATTAAGGCCAAAAAGCCGTAACACGTATCTATAATCCTGAAAGATTTACTGAATGTCAAACAGCATAGATGGTCAGCATGATGAATCGTAAAGCACCGAAAATTCTATGATTTCAGTGAAACAATCAGACCTTCATGAATGACGAAATTACAGAACAAAAGAGGATCTAAAGAGCTTCTGCCAATTCGATATCGAGCACTTGGGCCTGACTGCCCGGCACCCCTTGGATGTCCGCAGTTATGCTGCCATCGGTCTCGAAGGTAGGAGCGGCCACAAACCAACTGTACTGGTGCCCTGCCAGCAGTCGAGCTGTCTCTTTGTTCGACAGGGTTGAGCGCCAGCGCAAGATCAAATACTCCTCGACTTCCTTTCGCCCAAACGGGACCGCGCAGAAGGACACCTCATAGTTACTCGAATAAGTGCTGACCAAGCCCTTTTTGTCGCTGGTGCAAAGGCCAAACAAAGCGCAGGTTTTTTTGGCGAATGAATGATTTTTAACGTTCGTTAGGTCTCTCATCCTGGCGCGAAGTGCCGAAGTCTCCCCCACATAAACCGGAGATTTTCCCTTCCAGATCACGTAAACACCTGCGTCACGTGTGATGTCTTTTTTCCAGCCGGCGTCGCCAGCCAGTATTCGCCGCGGTGCCGCGATGATCGCAGCCTCGTAATAACGCAGTTGCTCCTGGGTTTTCAAGTGTCTCAGCTCCGGGTGCCGCTTTTGTGAGGGCCGAGCTTCATCACCCGGCCATACCGCGGAATACTGACTCAAAATGGCGCAAGACTCACTACCGATTCGCAATCGAAGGGCGGGGCTCGTGCCCCGTCACTCCAAAGTGAGACGATTGCTTTACTATCCTGCGCCAGATCTGCCCACTCCACAGCCCCACCCATTTCACATCAGCGAAAATTGAAGCAAGCCTTACTATCCTTGGACTCAATACATGCCTTCTGAAGGCCGCCAGTCGTCTCAATACTCACGATATCTCCTCTAGCTCCGGAGACTGCCCCTTCTAGCTGGTACCAGCCGTCAGTAGTTTCCAAGGTCGTGATAGTTGAAAAAGAAGAATTATGAAGCATCAACGATTTAACCTCTCCAACAGGCCGAGTGACGGTCTGTGGAGCAAAGTAGATGCACCCCCATATCACCAACCCAACGAACAACAGGACAAATGGAGCAGCGATGAGGCAATCTTTAGCCAGAACACTTAGCTCATCCCACCATCTTACAATCATATAACTTCAACGCTTTCCTATGGTTTCTGAATGTAGCTGATCTTGATTTCGTTGCGACTCTGAACCCTTTTTTTTCGCCATTTCCGGAGCGCAAAAAATGCATCGCATACCACCCCGTGCCAAATCAAAATCATGATTGTCAGGGCAAAATAGTCTGGCGGCCCATCTACGTGAGCAAGACTTTGTACGTCGAACGACTCTTCAGACGAAAAAACCTTACCAAACGCTGATATTATTAGGACAAGCACTGCAAGAACTACAGCCGAGCGCAATAAACTCAAGATAGTTAGCACAACAAACATTGACAGCGCTTTGAACGTGACCATGGTAAAGAACCTAGGTCGCTCACAAACTCCAAGCCAGTTTGTCTTCCAACCAGAACTGCCATTCTTGAGTTTTTTATTCACTTAATTCACCCTCGACTCTGCGTAGCGCTGTTGATTGACAATGGTTGCGGGCTCGTTAATGTCCCCGTCTCGGTCAGAGCTACTTCAGGCTGCAGCAGAGAAGGGTTCTCAACAGCACCTTGAGCATCACCACAATCGCGACCCCCTGCGCCAGAGGTGCTGATTAATGCTGCACGCTTTTTCTTGAATCCAAACCCATGCCCTGTAGCTAGGTGTACAAACGGCAGTGCCGCCCAGTACCCAACCACAAACGATGCAGCCTTTGCGGTGAGGCCGGGCAACGTATATGCGAAAGAGCTCGCTGTAAAAGCTGCGATGCAGACGGTGCCAACTACATAGTTGCGACGAATCTGATTTGTGGTGGGCTGCCGGCAGGGCGTAATCATGGTGCCGCCCCCTCGAACGCTGCAGACTGACGATCAACTAGCGCGCAGCGCTCCTTGACCCTGTCCAGATCCCTAACCCGGATTTCCTGCGCGCTTCGGTTGGCATTCACCAGCAGCCGAGTCGCGCATTTTGAATCCATGGTCACCGCCTGAATTTCTTCAGGCGTCGCAGAGGAGTATCCAGTCCTCAGGTTGCTCAAACCAAGGCCTTTGTAGGCCATCGGCCCACCAACCAGGGCGAGCAACGCTACTCCCCAGTAAATCGTTCGTTTTCGAATCCTATTTTCTGTAGTCGCCACGGATCACCCCACATGGATTTCTGTCCGGAGAGAAAATACCACATAACGCGTACAGATAAGACACTAGTATTGATATGATCCTGCGTCCTGGCCGCTAGGCCTTAGACAAAAGGACACCAAAGAGAAATGAAATGGGACGACATGAACAAGCGGCAACAGTGGTGGATTACCGGCTTTGTGGCTTTTAAGCTCTGGAACCAGTGGCACCTCGTGATGATTTGCGCATTGGCAACGATAGCTGCGTTCTACTACCCAATGGTTCAAATCCGGGAGATGTACGGGAACATCGCGTCAGCAATTTTTTACGCCGCAGCCTATTTTCTCTGCGCCAAGCACATCGGCTTTTGGATCATCAACCCCATTTGCGGACTGATCAGCCTCAAGGCCGTAAAGCGAGCGTACGGCCCCCTCACCCGCCGCAATGTTCGGGACTGGGTCGTAGACTGGTGCTACCAGCCGGCCGGGTTCGCTGAAGGTTCACCACTGGACATTGCACAGCTCGCCCGTGCAAACGGAGAAGGCAAGTAAACACGGATCGGTTTACCCGCTCGGTCTCGACTCCCAGACTAATCGAGACCGAGCTTTATGAAGCTCATCACTATTCAAGCGGCTGCCACACATTCTCGCAGGCGCCCCGGCTCGCCCACTCTGCAACCAAGGGACGTCGGTCAATCATCGTCCTTGGCAAGGCCATATTCGCTATGCGCAGGGCCGGGACCCCCGCTAATGTCGTACAGCTCCTCTACCGTGAAGATTTGGCCCTTATCCCCGAACAGCTCATCATCACGATTGCGCGTAACTGCTGCGCCCGTCTGCGATTTGGAGCACCACACCGCAATATCACGGATGAAAAAACCCGCAGAGATAACGCCGAAGATCAGGAATGTGAACAGGACGCCCTTCGTCACGAGCACCAGTGCTCCTACGGCCAGGAACGCCAGCAGCCCTTTCGGAACAGTGTGATCAGGATCTCGGAGATGGCTCAGGCTGCAGCCAAAAGACAACATCACGAGTGCCCCGGCGAGAGCCACGCCGATTTCCGCTTCTGCACTCCTGTCGATAGTCCCCCAGACACCCGCTCCTACGGCCCCTGCAATTGCGGCCAGATGGCGCACCAGCGCCAGCGGAGTGCGACGAATCCTATCCTCAATAGCCCAAAGAGCGCGTGTTGGCGCCATCATCCGCGGTGCCCGGACCATACCGGCAAGTCTATCCACTGCGGCCACCATCTTGCGGACTGTCGTCTGACTCACCACCGGCATGGCAGCGAGATCCTGGATCAGCTGCACGCAACGTTTGAACTCTGGCCCTGCCCGTTTAACCGAGCCTGGGTTGAAGTCGGCGAGGTCGATGCTGCCGGCGTACAAACCAAGGTAAACAGCGATTATCCGGCGTGCCGGCGTTTGTCATGCATGGTCGCTAGGAGGTACTGCTCCAGTCGCACACTCTACACTGTGCAGTGCACAGTGTAGAGTGTGACGAATAGAAGCCACTACCGAGGGGCACGACTTGGCTGCAAGCCCCGTAATCACTGGCCTGTTAACCACATTTTTGACTTGTAAATCACTGTGGTTTACAGTGAAAAAAAGTAGTTAACAAGAGGCCAGAGCATGCCGAATTTACACGAAGAAGCTAAGGCCTACATTGAGTCCATTTTAGGTGTGGCAGCGCAGATGACACCGGTGCCACTCCGGGTCCCGTACACCATCCGAGACAGCTACAAGACCTACGAGCTGAGCATCCCAATGGGGAACAGTTCGCCGCTCAACATGATGCTGCTGGTTTCCCGTGATGATGTTGCGTACCCAGGCATCGTGAAGCTACAGAAGCACATCGAGCTGGTGCGCAACGTCACCAACCAGGTAGTGGTGTACGTCTGCTGGTCCTTGTCGATTCCAGACCGCCGCAGCCTGATCATGCACCAGGTCAATTTTATCCAGCCCAGCTTCCAGATGTTCATACCGGAGTTGGCGCTGGACCTGCGTGAAAGCTTCCGTCAGCGGCGAGAGCAGAGCGAGTTAGCCGCCCTCCTCCCCGCGGCCCAAGCCATGCTTCTCTCGTGCCTCTATGCCGGGATAGCCGACGAAGCCTACTTCACCACGAACGCTCTCCGCGGCGATCTCGGCTACAGCCGCGTGACCCTCTCGAAGGCAGTGGATCAACTGACATCGCTGGGCGTAATTACACCGGCTAAAAGCGACCTTCCCTGGAAGACCTACGCTTTCAACGGATCGCCTGCAGAGGTGTTCGAAAAGGCCAAGCAACACCTACGGTCCCCCGTCAAAAAAAGAATAGGTATTACCCGCAATTCGTTCCCCATGATGCCTGGCGTGTTCATCGCTGGAGAGACTGCCCTAGCCAAGTACACGATGCTGGCGGAGCCAAAGCAGGCCGTATGGGGCATGACCAAGTATGTGTTCAAGAACATGCTGGCGAACCATGCGTTCGAGATGATCGAGGCAGTGGACGCGATCGAAGAGTGGGTGGAGATCTGGGCGTATCCGTCGCTCACAGAAAGAGAATACATAGCAGATGCAGCGTCGCTGTTTCTGAGCCTGGAAGACAACGCAGACGAACGTATCCAGATTGCACTGGATGAACTTAAGGAGCAGGTCAATTGGTTAGCGTGAAGGGTTTAGATTTGTTCGCAAAGCACTTTCGCGATTTCCGCGATAGCTACGTCCTGATCGGTGGCGTTGCCTCTGCTCTGGCGATGGAAGATGCGGGAGAGAGCTTCAGGGCCACGAAAGACCTAGACATCGTGCTCGTGATTGAGGCTCTGGACTCCTCTTTTGTAAACAGGTTCTGGGAGTTCATAAAGGCGGGAGGCTATGAGATCAAACAAAGAGGCGGTGACAGGCCCGTATTCTACAGATTCCAGAATCCCTCCGATGAAACCTTTCCGGTCATGATCGAACTCTTTTCCCGTGCACCTGAAGGCCTAGAGCATGAGGAAAACGCAACGCTAACCCCAATCCCCACCGATGAATCGGTTTCGAGCTTGAGCGCAATCCTGCTCGATGATGACTATTACGGCCTGTTGCGATCCGGCCGCCATCAGAGCGAGGAGCTGACCTACATCAGTGCTGATCGTCTCATCCCCTTCAAAGCTAAGGCCTGGCTCGACTTGTCTCAGCGCAAGGCGAGCGGAGAAGCAGTCGACTCGAAAAACATCCGGAAGCATCGGAACGATGTCTTGGCCCTGGCGGGTCTGCTGACTGGCGAGGTGATCGAGTTGCCCGAAAGCATTGCCACGGACATGAGGATGTTCCTTGAGCGCCTGGCGGTCGAAGAGATCGACTTCAAAGCGCTCAAGATTCGAGGTGACCTCAAGACGATCATCGGTCGAATTGCAGAATCCTTCGGCCTTCAGCCGACCTCATAACGCCGGCAATTCCGCGAAGCCTTTTCCAGCGCCCGGCCCCAGTTCGGGCGCAGCGAAAGCGACGACCGCGTTAATGAACTCCTTCCACTGATCAAGTGTGAAACGCATCGGCTCTAACAGCTGGCCGGTTTCTGTCCAGAGCCCGCAGCTATCCAGCTCCAAAAATTCTCCATGCTCAACGCTCCACCAGGATCCGGTCATCGAGGTGCCCCAATCGAGGCGCCCAGCGAAGAATGGCATGTTGAACATCAACAAGAACCAGAGGTGGCCGTCTTTGGCAGTAACGTACTCCCGCATCGTTCGATTGCCCAGCGCCGCGCAGACCTCTACAGCTTTGGCAGCCAACAGCTCGTCAGCACTAGGTGAATCCGTAGTGAACCCGAAAACGTGCTCCGCGAGATATCCCAGGCGGCTTTCGGACGTGTGAGCCATCTGAAGAAAGCTCCGCTCAAGCAGTTGTGAATAATCCATGTTGCTTACCTCGAATGGGCCCGCATTCGCTGGGCATGCGACAGCAGCTCTGGGCAGATGACGCGCCACACAGGTGCGTCTTCAAATCCAGCAGGCTCAACCCTGCCAGTGTCTTCAAACTTCCCGGATGCCAGATGCAGATCCAACACTTGATCGGGCAGTTGCCAGGCCGTGAATACACACCTGATCGACGGCCAACTCGGCCTCAACGAGGTTTGTTGTGAGCACGCCCCAGTGCTCACCATCCTCGTAGAGCAGCTCCAGGGCCAGCCGACCATTTGGATACAGACGTGGCCGCAATTTCGATAACTGCATTACGCTCTCCCCTGGGGCTATTTGACCGTTACTGTCTCGGTGACCACGAACCTGACCAAACCGCCCAACTTAACCTCGGCCATGCCTTGGTTACCGTCTTCGCCGACCACGTAGCCCTTCAGCTCTCGCTGATCAACTCCGTCGCAGGACAGTGTGGAGGTAGAAGTCAGATGCTTGAGCTCACGCTTGTTCCATTCCAGTGGGATGCCTAGAACGCAGCCAATTCCTGCCAGGGCCTGGGACATTTCATATTCCACCTTGCCAAACCCTCCTGCTCGTTGCTCGGTTGGAAGGACTGAGCCGAGAGCCGGATCACCGAGGTGGTACAGTTTCGAGTAGAGGATCGAGCCACTCGGAATAGTGACGTTGATCTTTTTGTCATTGCACCCTGCCAGCGACAGAGCGACACAACCGAGCACAGCAATCTTTCGAAATGGTGACATGCTTTTTCCAGTGGATGTATGAACGGTTAAACCTGCGTGGGGCTGATCAAGTTCTCGACAGCGCAGGTGCACACGTTGGCGAATCTTTGCGGCTGCTGGGGAATAACAGGTCAGGCCCGTTGCCCGCCGTCTGGGCTGAGGGCGACGCTGAGCCTTCATCCGTACCGTAGTACGTGGCATGCGCAGATGAATTACATTTTGGGCATGGAATGTCTCCTCCATGGAGCAAAGCACCTCCAGGCTCGTCACAGCTATCCTCATCCCAGAGATAGCCGTCGACGCACTGGGCATCGGGATAGTCTGCACCGAAATGCTGGCCTTGGTAATCACACCTCAGAGCTTCGTCCCTGGCCATACACCCCCCAGCAACCAAAATAATTGATACATAACGCGTATACATAAGAGATGATATCACAGGCAGCAAGCGAGATCAGGGGGTAGGGAGTGTGATTAAGTTCTTTGCTGGCCACTGGCAGAGGAGGCATGGCCTCCCCTGTTCAAGCGCTTGAGAGAGGAAGCCCCTGCTGGGCTCCTAGCTACATGCCTTGGGTGTGACCAAATGCGAGGAAGCGCTGGCAGGCCTCTGGTGACGAATCTCCCAGGTGCCACAGAGAACTTTGCGAAGCGAGATAGGCCGAGGTCTCCTCCTCCGCCAAGACAGCAAATGCGGTCGTCGAGATGATGAAACCATCGCACTTGCCGCCCATGACAGCGTCCTGCAGCACGTCCCGGTGACGTTCAATAAAGTCCAAGTTGAACTTGGTCAGTACAGCCTTTGCAAGCTCTTTGGTAGGAACGCTCACGACCTTCCCTACGGGCACCAGATCGTCCAGGTTGAGCGCAATAACCCCGCCATTTTTGAACGGTGCCAGCTGCTTTGCAGCATGGCTTACACGCTTCTCAACTCCACTCTCAGACCAGATCTTCTTACAGGCGATCGGGTAGTCACCCATGCCGAAGTCAACCAGGATGTCTGGTTCAGCAGCCTTGGCTGCTACCCCTCGGTTCTTCAAATCGGACAGCAGCACCAACTCCCAGAGAGCGTCCTTCCCTTGGGAGGTATTCCGATCATCAGGCTGCATGACACTGCCGGCCATACGCTTGAGCGCCTCCTGAATCCCTGGTTCATCTGGCAGATTGGTCACCGCATCAGCCAGACGATTCACGAAAGCCGCTTCCCAAACCACCCGGTCATCTGGCTTCACTTGCTCAGCCCATGCCAGGCTCAACTTGTCGGCCTGGCTAAGCAGTTGCGAAAGAGCACTGCCGGATCGCATCTTGATATTGCGCTGCTCCAGCACAGTCCGAACGACCTGGGCCTTAGCAGCAATTTCTTCGTAGGTATCTGTCCAAGCCTTACTGACAACATCAACGGTCTTCACTTCACAGCTCCCTTGGAAATGGCCGGTGGATTCACTGGCACAATGGCGGTGATAACAGATTGAATTCCTGCTACCACCAGCAGAATCCGCTATCACTCAGCAACACTGTGCCAGAGCGGATTCCAACCCGCACCTTCCATATGATCGAGAACAAATTCTGCCCACATGGATGCTGGCGCAGTGCTATTCGAGCGAGTCGGCCCGTGGGTTCAAGACAGCTGCAGCGGCTCCACTTCCAGCCTAGGCTTGGGGTCCCTGAACCCGGGATGTTCCAAATCCACCGTCAAGCTGCTCTCAGGGAAATCCTTCCCTACATACTTCTGCGCCCAGGACCGACGCTGCTCCGGCGTTCTACACGCACACGCACGCTCGTGGCGGCTCAGCCAGGCGTTGCAGAGCCTCTGCATGTCACGCTTGAAATTGGAGGAAAGTCGATAAGCCGCCCCGCAGAGGGAGCACAGAGCGCTGCCGGTGTTTTGTGTCATGGGTTTAGTCCGTGTGTCAGGCGCGTTGCCATAGCGCTGTGAGATGCCTCTCAGATGGCACGTAACATGAGTGCATCATGAACGCGAGGAGGTGCGGACGCTGAAATAGAAAGCGAGCACCACCCCTATCAGCGGGGCAGAAAATGCGAGTAGCTCAGTGAAGTACCTGCTCTCAGTGACAGCACTACAGAAAACACCAAACAACAGGATGAACACCACAGTTAACCCCATAAACAAGGGCAAGCGTTTGTTGAACCGTTCAGTCAGCGGTTCTGCGTGGCCGATTCCGCCGCAGGTCCCGCAAGGCAAGCCTACATGGATGCCCTTCAGTTCATTTGCTTTCACACAGGCAGCACAGGACGCGCCATCGACGGCACTATTGCAGGTGCCGGTGCGCTCGCAATGAGAGCATGGGTAGAGATTCGACTTAACTTCCATTCTGCATTTCCTGACGAAGGGGGTAGTTCTTTTGCAGGTAGGCGTCCTGTCTCAGAATCGCTCGGACGGCCCGCGTACGCGAAGACTCAAATGGGTTACCTGGAGGCGCTTTCCGCAAGTCCTTAGCCGCGAGGCTGATTTGCTTGATGCGGGACCGCAGCCAGTTGGCATCTGCGGTGTAGATGGCATCGGGATTATTGGCGAGCAGAGCACGCAGTTTATCGCTCAACTCGGCGTTGATCACCACACGCCCCAGAAGGTGGAAGTCGTGATGCTGCAGGGTCGCACAATCCTCAGCACTCATTGCAGCTAGGTTGGACGGAATGCCCGCGCAGAATTGGTCGGTCTGAAAAATCCGCTTGGCATGCGCCAGCATCACGCCGGCGGACAGCTCCCCACGCTGCAGGGGAATGATCACACGAGCGCCGGCCGTGATCCACGTGCGAACGCGCTCGGCGTGCACAGCCCACAAGTCGAGTGTTGCCGACTGATCGCCGATGACGTCCGGCGCCACGATGCTCAAAGCCCCGGGGTAGTCTGTCCGCGCCAGTACACATTCGTAGGCGAAAAACACTTTCTCCCAGCTCACGAGCTCGCCCTTCTGGAATGCAGAAAAGGCTCCCGAGTCGATGAACACGGAGCCGCCTGCATCCAAATGTCGAGGAAGCGTCCGAATGAGTTTAAGGGTGTCCAGCAGTGTGGCAACGACACCTACTGGGACACCCTCATCAACGGCGGCCCGCAGGTCCTGAGAGCTGGACATCCCCGAGTAATAAGCAACGTTCCAGGTCAACGGCATGATCTTCCACCCCTGATGCGCACACGAAATCCGCGCCGCTTCCACGCCATCGACCCAACTCGATGGCTGGGGATGCGTGGTTCAGGATCTGACCTAGATTCGCTTCGCTGATTGGAAGTAGACGTTGAAGACCTTGGATGACGCCTCGCTGATGGCGTCGTTGTAGCTGGGTGCGATCACTCGACGATAACCACCTGGCCGGCGTTATCGTGGTAGGTAACCCGCCAATTAGGCTGCTGGTCCATGTTGAGTCCTCTGCGTGCGCTGGCGCTGTTTATCTGACCTCTACCCACGCCCTGGCGGTGTTTCACGCCCGGGCGCAGAGAGGAACATCACTGAACAGAGAGAGCGGCCATGGCATCGAGCAACGCGCTTTTAACCTCGTCGGTGTCACCCTCCACCGATACGAAGGCGACGCTGTCCAGCTTCGCATATGCCTGGTGCATGGCTGCCAGCGCTTTGGGAGCGGATGTCACGGCGCGTGTGCAGGTATCGGCAAGGAGACGCTCCTGGTCAGGGTCGGCAGCCCGCACTGTAAGGTGCACGATGTAGTCTTCGTCGGCCCGGTCCATGCTCGGTACTTCGGCATGACTGTAGAGCTTGGAATCGCTGACATTTGCACGCTCGGCCGCCGGGAAATTGATCTGCAGCGCTTTCGGGCCAATGCCAGCTGCCAACGCGCTGGCCTGAAGCTGTTCCGCCAGCATCAGGCCTTCCCATGCCCCCCGCACCCACTCAACCGCGTAGCGGCCATTACGGTTGCGCTCGATCAGCATGTAGAAGGTGTTGTCATTGCCCGAGTAGCCAAAACGCTCGACGGCGATTGTCTTGATGCCCTGCTCAAATCCTGCACGCTTGTGCTCAAGCGTCTCCCGCGGATATACCTGATCCATCTCTATCACCTGTCCTATCTGGTTGGGGCCGCGAAGCTCGCGCCTAGACTGACGTTCGCCCGCACGATGCGGGCCTAGAGCACCTTTACGCGCCCTTCACTTCCGCGTAATTCCACTCCACGTGCTCGAAGGCAGCCTGCTTAGCTTCGTATTCGATTTCAGCCTGGGTGGCGTTGTCTTCGACCTCGAACTCCACTTCGGAGCCCTGAACGTCGGTCTTGATGGAACCTTTGTAGGTACGCATTGATTTGTCCTGGTAGATGACTACAGGCCAAAAGATTAAACCATAAGACAACCTTAAATCAAGGTAAAGTTGTCTTATACGCTAACTTTATCAACGATTGAGCGTGCATTCTGAACCCTGGCAACCAAGGCAGTACAGGTGTAAGACACATCGCTATTTGAGAACTACATCGTTAAATGAGAAATCACCATCAATGGATGAGAAAGACGCCCCGCTCGCTGGCGAGCCCGAACGCGCATGGCTCAGCATTCACGTCAACCAGGGCGATTTCTCAATTACCGATGGAGAAGCCTGGGTTTTTCTCAACGATCGATGTTTTATACAACAGGGAGCACCGCACATGGCAAGGATTGAGCTTGGGCGATCGAGGGACATCGGCAGACCGCCATTTCGATCTGCCTGCGTGATCATAGGGAAGAACTCGTCATACCGGCATGAGGAACGGTCTTATGCCTCAAGCTTCATGTGGAACAACGAGCCATTTCTTGAACCGTGCCGGCGCCCCAGCATAGAGCGCGTTTGGCGGCACATCCTCGGTCACCACACTGTTGGCGGCTACCACGCTGTTGTGTCCGATGCTGACACCTGGAAGCACCACACTCCCGGCCCCGATCCAAGCATTGTCGCTTACTGTGATCGGTGCGGTGTAGTCGTTGCTCTTACGACGCTCTGGATGAACATCGTGACTGGTGGTGCACAAGCGCACCTGTGGACCGAGCATGGCGTGCCGGCCGATGCGAATGGGTGCCTCGTCCAGGAACACGCAGCCGCTGTTGATGAAGGCGCCCTCCCCCAGTTCCAGATTGCCCCGTTCGAAGTAGAACGGCGGACGAATGACCACCTTGCCTTCGGTTCGGATGCCCACCTTCGACATGAGGCGGTTGGACACCTTCTTGCCGAGATCGTGAGTGTCGAGGAGTCGGATGTACTGACGCGGAGTCAACGAACGTTTGAGTTTGGCGATGAGTAGGAGCACGCGAAGGATCCGAGGTCCGAAAATGATGTAGGAGCACAAAGTATCGGCAGGGATGCCCATGACTGAAGCTGCAGGTGAAGGTTGGGCACGTTGAGACTTGTGACGTCGTTCGAGGCTATTCCCCTTCGCCCTCATCCACCTCTCCGCCAATGGCGCCAAGGGTACGCAATGTGTCCAGGCGGAACCGATGGCCGCATTCGATGCACTTGACCAGGCTTCGGCTCACGATGATTCCGCTGTCGATAGACACGGGGGGCTCGCCCCATCCGGCGCCCATGATGTGCTTTTCAACCAGGTCGAACTGGTATCCCTCGTGGCCACCGCATTTTGGGCAACCTCGCTCGGTGTCGTACTGCGCCATATGTGGCGTCCTCGAACTGGTGAAGTGGTGATGCATGTTTCAGAATGAGAGAGGTATTCAATCCAGGCCACGTAGACTGGCGAGCCCATAGTCATCGCGCAGGATCCGCAACTCTTCCTTGTCCATCTCATCCAGGGCAGAGCAGTTTGCATCGTCTAAGCCCTGCCGCTTCAGCAACGCAGCAGCATCGCCTCTGTCGTAGATGTAACGCGAGAGATCGGCAGCAGCGAGGAGAATACCGGTCTGCAGCTGAGTTGGTTTATTACGGGGTTTGCGGGGAGTCGGGGCCATGTGTAGGCTCTCCATCTTGATGAGCGGGCCTGGGTGCTAGGCACATGTGCCTAGCATGCGGCGAGTGCGGCGGTAGGCACATGTGCCTATTTACAGATGCATTGCTGGCGCCAGCTCGAACCAACAGTGCTGGCCAGCGCCCCATGATCAGCCGGTCAGTACATGGCCGATCAGCCCCCCAAATGCACCTGCCACCACGGTAAGCACCACCACAAGCGGAACGCCAAGTATGCGTACGCTCATCACTTCTCTTAATCCCATTTTGGTTGGCGCTGGTACTTTGGTGCGGTAAATGCTGCAATCGATCATGTCCAGGCGATCCACGACATTCAGGTTACAAGAGACCCGAGCAAAGCGCGGATCGTCGCCACATACATGCTTGAGTAGCTCCAGGACAGATGGAATGACCGCGAAAGCGGCATTGGCGGCAGCGCCAAGCTCAAGGATAGAGACGACGGCACAGAGCCCTTCAAACAGGCCGCGGACATCATCGACAGACGTTAGGGTCAACGGACCCTCATAGCCTGGACCACCGGGGAACGGCGTAGACCCGACAACGAGATTTTCTGCAGGTGTGATCTGTTTCATGCCTTCGCCAGGGCCTCCACCAACAGCGATTCGAATTCGTCCACGGCCAGCGCTTCCCAGCGGTCATCCACCAGCTGCTCGTGGTACCACTTGAGTCCGGAGTAAGTAACACGCACGCACACACCGCCCAGCATCACGAGCGGCTGCTGGCGCACTGACGCAGGCAGGAAGAAGGCTGGGAGGTCGGCCACGGAAGCGCTGATCGCCAGGTTCTCCATCGCCTCACGCAAGGCAACGGCGCTGATCTTCTTGGCCTGCACCTTGGCGGCCAGGGCAGTGCGCAGGGTCTCGACAGCAGCGCAGGAGCCGCGATCATCCCCATTGCAGCGCGCAACAAAGTCGTCAAGCCACAGCAGCGACTCTTCAACCTCGCCAGCACTGGCGGCCGTTGGGATGGCATCGCTGCCCTGGTGCTGAGCAGCCAGCTCCTGTCCTTGTTCTGTGAGCCATGCAGCTACCTGGTCGGCGCTCATGATGGCCAGGGTTTCCGAGCACTGATCACAGCCCAAAATCAGCTGGCAACGAATGTCGCTCGTGCGCAGACGGCCGTGCTGTGCATCGCTGATGTTCTTGTTGTGCGTCTGCCAAGTCAGGGACTTGCTACCGCACTCGCGGCATTCGGTGATCTTAGTGATGCTCATGCTTTGCCTCCTGCAGGCGTGCGGCCTCTGGCGGCAACTGCGCCAGCAGGTCATTGATGATTGTCTTTCTATGGGCTCGGCCCAGCTCGGAGACTGGGCATAGCGTGCGGTGATGCGCACGTAGGCGACCTACACGTCCGAAACGGGGGCGCGATCGCGGGTAACCTGCAGACTGCTTATCTGCACAGCCCGAACTGGCCAGCAGCCGCCATCGGCGACCAGCTGCCGGGCGCGAGCTCGTGCGCGCATCTCGATGTCCTCGGGTGACTCGTCTCGCCCAACGTTCAAGCCGAAGGTGTGAGTACCCTTGTAGCTGGCGCTCATACCTTGAACCGACCAATCGGCGGCGACAGTGACGGTTTCGATCATGCAGGCCCTCCAGGGCAATTGTGAGTTGCTGGCCAGCGATCCGGGCCGGTGGGATTAGGCTGGGCCGTTTGCTACTTCGTAGTACGAGCTGCGCAGTCGGTTCACGGTGTAGCCACGACGGCGCAGGGCCTCGACAACCGAAGTGCCATTGCCGGTGTAGCGGCCAGTTGCGAAGCGCAGAGTGGTCCCCTGGGCTTTGCACTGCTTGTGCCCTTCAATCAGGCGTTCAGTGTTGGTCATGATTGTCCCCTATGCCGCCGCTAGGCAGTCCTTCCAAAGATCTGGATCTGCGTACATGAAGTATCCAGGCTTGGCCGGGTTGGCCACACAACGTCCACCCTTTTGCCGGTACGATTGGTACGCCCGGGCAAAGCGAGACTTTTGCACCTCATCCAGCCGACGCATTTCCGCCTTGATCTCAAGGTCGAGCGTGAACCCCTTTACCGGCGCCATGGCGCAGGTAGTGCCGAAGTGGCGAATCTCGTTGGTCTCGCAGTCCTCAATCCAAACCACGCGCTTGAGACCCTGCTTGCCGCAACATTCACAGTGAGATTTGTCGTCGTTGATTCCGAGGAATTTGAAGCGGCTCATGGCCAGCGGGTCCGTTGAATGACTGAGCCACAACATTAAACTATAGGACAATCTAAATCAACAAAGATTGAACTATGCGACAACTATTTTCGGGAAATTTCGTATTCGCCTGCGACCAGAGGAAGTCAAGACAGTGGGCAACTCGGCCCCCTCAGCTCATCCCCCCGATTTACCCGCTGTGCTAAGCACTTGGCCGACTGCCAACATTGCAGCTGACCTAACTTCGGTCGGTGCCATGCCGTTTACACGGAGAAAAGTCATCAGCGCTTCCAGCGCCTCTGCACCGCCTGCGATGCCAAGCGCTCTTGCTGCAGCAATGCGGGTAGCGGGATCGCTTCGACCACTCTGCAAATGGTCGGCAAGGTGTTCGAGCGCGGAGTGGGCTTTATCAGCTGGGATGTTCAAGGTTGCCATTAGGGATTCCTATTTTACCTCGTGGACGAAGTGCTTCCGTCGCGACGCCTTCGGCCAAGCATGTGAGACGGCTCATGCGTGCACCGATCAGTGAGAAGCCCTGAACGCTGTCCAGGGCTTCAAGCGCCTGCCTTACTGGTTAAACGCCTGGTCAAGCACTGGCCGCGACTCGATGATCGCGGTGCCCAGTTCGTCGACGGTCGTAGCGCTGGTCAGTCGGTCCTGGACTGCAGACAGATCGGTCAGCAGTTCATCGTTACCACCTTCCTTGTAGAGCGTGTGCTGCAAGCCTTCGAAGGTACGCTTTACCTCGCGGTGCGTGTCCTGGAAGTTGTGTTCACTATTGGAGAGGGTTGCCTGAGACCAGCTGGTGAGCGGGTTGTGGCGAGCCTCCACCTTGCCGGCACCGAACATGCGGTCATAGGAACCCTGCACGAAGCCTTCAATCAGAAGGCCGTTGTTTCTGTCATCCATTTTCTACATCTCATCGTGATGACGTGATCTTCACGTCGTGGTGAAGATGCCAGGCGAACCCAGCATCGTTTTTGCCAATCAGTGGCAGCACTGTATCGGCGGTCTCGAAAGTGTCTACAGCCAAGTGTGCACCGCTCCGCTGGCGCCTAACCCGCGGATTAGCCGGTGCCGTGGGCCGATCATGATCATTGTGTCGCCAGCTGAGATACGCTCAGGCCTACCGCGACTGGCCGGACCCAGATGGGCATGCTGCTCAGCATGAAAGTCTCGCCTTGGGCGGCCAGCAGCAAAGTGGTGCCCATAACATGGCCGATCGCTTCAGCTGCCTTCGGGGGAACTGCGTTGCCAATCCGTTCGCGCCAGGCCTGATCGCTCAACCCGTCCAATTCCAGTTGCTCCTCTGGCTCAACAAGGCTCTGGATCGCCGCCAGCTCCAAGGTCGTGAATGGCCGGTGCCAGGTCCCGTCGAGCGACTCGATGACGCAGGTGAGCTTCTCGTCAGCGCCTGGGAGATGGGTGTCGGCAACGTCCCACCGCCCGTCGTCATGCTGACTGCCCGCGGCGCCCTGCACCGGCACCACGCCGTAGTGCCCGCCAGGCAGATAGGGTTCGCCATTTGTGCGCATCTTCGCCGCTCGGGGATCAGCGACACTGAATGTGCCTTGCCCTGGGCTCTTGACGCCAATGATGGCGCCGCTGGTGTCTTGCCACCGGCGAACACCGTACTGCTGATACTGCAGGGCGCCGGCCCGGGCACGCGGGTCTGCCACCGAGAACGCCCCGTTTGTTGGGTTCGATCGTCCAGCCACCGTGCCCATACTTTCGTTCCAGCCATGCACTCCCATGTATCCCGCCCGATACCCTGGGACGATGACCAGGTCGCGCAGATATCCATCTTGTATCGCCAGGTTATTGAGACTGCGCCAGTCTTTCCCCGCCTCGACCAATGCCAGGCGGACCCAGGTTTTCCATTGCAGAGCTGGCACCCGGTGCATTGGTCCGGCTCGCTCGATGTCGCCGGCAAGAGGCATGCGGCTGAGGATGTCGCCTACAGAGCGCAGGCTCTTTTTCTCTGGTTCGTAGAGGAATGGCGGGACCTTCTCGACATGGCGAGCCACCAACAGGAATCGCTTACGGCTTTGAGCCAAGCCGCCAATCACCCCGCAGTCATGGGTGGTTTCGGCGACAGCGTACCCATAGTGGCTTAGCAAGGCGCCAATCTGGTCCAGCAGGTGCCGGCCGCGGTTGGCCAGACGCGGGACGTTCTCGAATACCAGCATCGGCACCGGATCATCGCGCCAGGTCTCCGCCATCAGCCAGATGCAACGCAGGGTGAGCTCGTTCAAGGCCTGGTACTTGGGGGTGGCGCTCATCTTCTCGGACAACAACCCGCTGGCGCCCTTGCATGGGGAGCTGATGAAGACGGTATCGGGCCGGCGGTTCTGGGCGGCACGGCGGATGTCATCTGGCGTTGCTTCCTTCCATCCGGCTGGCGGCTCCTTGCCGTGAAACCTGATGTACTGCTCGCGAGTGAAGAGATCCAACTGCGTGCCCTCAACACCGGTCAAACGCTTGAAGTCTGCAAGGCCGGCCGGATCAACGTCGACGCCTCCCAGGCACTCCCATTCAGCCTGCATGTTGCCGACGATGGGCTTCGCCTGGTTGAAGCCTTTGGCACCACCGCCCAAGCCGCAGCAGAAGTGGAAGTGAGTGAGGATTTTTTTGATCAGCATGCAGCCGTCCTAGAAGAGTTGTGTGGCGCCCGCCAGGTGGATCGATTCCCCTGGTTTGTGTACTTACAGGACACCGAAATTAAACTATAGGACAACCTTTATCAATGATTAATTAAACTATACAACAATTTATTTTGCTGACTCCCGGCGTCGGGCGAGCCGGCCGCCCCTTCTGCTGGGCCTAAAAAACTCCGGCCAAGCATGGCCGGAGTGGGTGTAGCGTTCATGCGGCCGGGCAGCGTGCCAGGCCAGAGTGCAGAGCATTCCATCCGATACCTAAAAGGGCGGGTTCCGCAGGTAGTCGCAGTACTGCGCGTCCAGCAGTGCGAAGGGTGAAGGCTCAATCGCAACCATGGTCCATTTCCCATCGACACACCGCCCCACCTCCCCGTAATGGAGCCCGGGCAAGGAGTAGCTTCGCTCGATCGTCGCCCAGTCCTCGGGGTACTGCACTTTGAAGGCCTCCTGGAAATACCTGTTGCCATAGCTGCCCATGCTGGTTACGACAGCAGAGAACTTCTCGTCCCGGTCGGTGATCAGCTCGATTGAGCTGGCCATCAATCTGCGGGAAGCCTGTTCGTTGGGTGTGCACATCCATGATCTCCGTTGGCTGGCTTCTGCCAGCAGCAGGATTGAATCGGTGCGAGGCCAACAGCGCCATCGCGTTCACTGGTCAACTCGTTATGGGAAACACCTGCAGATAACGAAGCCCAAACCAGCAAGGCACACTGAACAAGAGGGGGGGATCCCCAGTACCAATCAGCGACTAGCTTTACCGCTGCCCCCTATTCTTCTCGATCAAGATCAGGGGTTCTGTACGTCTTCCAATGCAGCACCGTGTATCGACCGAGTTTCACCTTCGTCTCGGTGACCACCTGGCCAAAGGCGTAGTTGCCGATCTCAGTCACCCAGACCGAGATTAGGTTCTGCCCCAGTCCAGCGCCGAAAATCCGCTGCAGCAGCGTTCGCCGGGGTGATGCTTCAGGGAGTTGGGTTGTACTCATAGAACACCTCAATTGCCGGTTGTACCGATGGCGCCGAAATGTGCCATCGCTAGTGCCTGGTGATTCGTATGGCACATTTGGTCAAGTCAGAAGCTGGCAGGCCTGCCCAAACTGCCGCCTGCACGAAAGGAGTACATCTGTACTCCTAGCGCCAGCAGCTGACCAGTCAGGTACCTGATCGCTCAAAGGAACACCGTAGGGGCATGTTCCTTGGCCTTTCCCCTTCTCTGCCGCTGGGAGCCCTTTTTCTGTTCGGTCTTGCGGCCGTTACCAGGACTGCTCAGGTTCACGCCGTAGAGCTCGCACAAGCTCGCAAGCTGCTCGGCCGGTATCAACCGGTGCATATTGCTGAGCCGCAGCAAAATGGCCTTGGGCGTGCGCCTGTGAGCCGTGGCCAGGGCGTCGATCGCGGAACCGTCACGGTAGCCCGCAACAAGCCGCTGATCTTCCTCGTCTGTCCATTTGCTGCCCTGGGCGGTCGACTCAGCGTTCCCCCCGGTACTGCTAGGAGCAGGAGTCTGCTGCTGGAACTGCTCAGCTGCCCGGGCTGGCGCTGGCGGCGTCTGCGCAGGTACCGCAGGGAGTTCCGAATCAAGGACCGTTGAGAGCATGGCCAACCACCTGGTGCGATCAGTGTCGCGTGAGTGGTGGAAACCAACGCTGCCGATCACCACCATTGGGTTCACATTCAACGCTGCTGCGATCTGCCAGGCGTGGTAGTTGTCCAAAAGGTCCTTGCCGGTACGCCAGCGGGAGAACTGAGTCTGGCTGACACCGAGAAACTCAGCGGCTGAGACGTCCCCGTGGAACCCTTTGACCACTTTGAGCTGGTCGAGCCAATTAGCGGCGGTCTTGACCAACTTCACATGCGGACTACTCGTCTGGTTCGAGAACGGCGTCGACCGCTTGGCTCGCTGGGACAACGAGGCAGCTCCGGCGGCCGCGGCCAAACGCAAGTTTGCAGTGAGCGGCACGCGCTCATCGCCGCACTCGATGCCGGCTTCGTCCAAGCCCGCAGACAGATTGATCAGGATCGCGATGGATCGATTCGTCATCTCATCTTGTTTGGCCATGCCCCCTCCCCTGGATCCGCTGAGGATCGCTTCATGAGGCCCCTGGGATACCGAGGGCCGTCCTTCGAACTCACATGATAATGGCAATTGGATTCCGAACACGTATCTATACTTGGCAAGATGGTGATCAGCGTGGCCCTGGTTTTAGACATTAAAAACTGTCGCAGGCTATTCAAAGCTGTCGCGGGAGACCTTGGTCACGACGTGCGCAACCCATAGCTGATCAGCGGTTAAGCTCGCGGCCGGCGTAACTCCCTATGGCCACCGGCGCGATGGCCACGTCTCACGGAAAGACACCAGGTGCCAGGCCCCCCCACGCGCAGCTCTGCGACAGTTTTAATTCTCTGATGATGAGCGTCGAAAGTGTTCCTGCTCTTACTGCCTAAGCCCTGCAGGTGCTTAGCTTGGTACTATGATCTGATTTCTCTTAGCTAAATCCGCAAAAAGTGGCAGCGCAGACTATCCTTAAGAACTGGCAAAACAGCTTGCATAGATAGCACCACTGGCGTGTAGCAGCGTTGGATCAGAGGTCCTTCGCTGTCTCCTCCCTATTTATTCAAGAAGACCGCTATGAACGTCACCGACCGCCTGAAGTTCTCGCCCTATGCTCCTGTGCGCTATCAGAAAGAGATCTGGTGGATCTTTGCGGTGGAAGCTGCTCGCGCCAGCTGCGTTCTAAAGGATGGGCGCATTGCGTACCACCTAATGGATAAAATTCAAGATGAGCTAGTTGAGCCGGCCTTGCGGGTTGGGATGGAGCAGCTTAGGCAGGAATTCCCAGGCTCGGCTGAACGTGGCCATTTGGCGTGCGCAATCGGTGCAAAGATGGCGGAGATGCATCATTGGGTGCCGCTTGCCGCTCAGTTCTTCAATTGCGGACGCCAGATATTCGACCTTACAGATGAAGTGGTCGAGATGCTGGAGCAAACGGATTTCGGCGACTGTACGCTCGAAGGTTGGCACCCACCTTATGAGGCGTTCTTTGTTCATTTCGGCAAGCGGGATGCTATCCGTCTCCCTTGGGGAGAAGATTTTGAGTATCTAGATGGTGCTTTCGTTGCAATGACCCCATACGATGAACAAGGCAACGTGCGTTTGAAACTCGGGTTCTCGACGTGCAAGAAGGGTGGTGAAGGTGTGATGTCGCCGGGCTACTTTATGGATTTCACACCGGAGGAGCAGGCTATGCCGGTGGCGCTGGCCATTGAGCATGCTATCGCCCGTCGCGCCAGCAACTTTTTAGATCAACTCGATGACTCCGAGTCAGCTAAAGCGCTAAACGCTCATCGGCGTGCTGAAATCAATGACTGCGGAGAAATCTTAAAGCAGGCCTCAAGTTTGATCGTGAATGTCTTGTTCTACCTGGAGTCGCTTGGTACTCAGCGGCGTCTAGAGCCAGGTCGAGACGCCCCAACTGACTACACGGTACGTTGGGAGCAGTCCAACCCAAGACAACGTGAGAAGTTGAAATCAAAATTGCTGTCCGAGGGCTATACGGCGGTATACCTACTTGGCCGAGAATTCTCATCCTCTAATACAGCTGCGCACGGAGGCCACCGTCGCGCTCATTGGCGGCGGGGCCACTGGCGACGCCAACACCACGGTCAAGCCAACAGTCTTATCAAACGGAAATGGATAAAACCGCAATTAATCGGCGCTAGCTCCGCGGATGATTTAACAGGCCACATCTATGTTGTCGGCAACCCTGAAACCCCCGACACACAGCACTGATCCACAGAATGTAAGCGACTGGGGCTTTGCTCGCCGGTGACTGAAATACCTTGACTACCAGCAGCAAAGCGAGCATCACCCCACCAGCGACCATAACCAGTGAGCTAACAGGCAGCCTTCAGTAGGGCGCCGGCAGTGACCAACCTGCGTCACTCGATTTGAGCCTGAGTAGAGTCCGGGGTGCGGCGGCGCGGGCGGGTGACTACAACTGATCGAGCTATATGTTGCGACAGTTTTAATTCTCTAAGTCCAGCCCCAACATCTGGGCTGCGCGTCAAGTCCATTAATCCGTGCGGAGGACTTTAACGACAAAGCCCGCCAATGGCGGGCTTTGAGGATTGCGCGGGTGTCAGTGAGCTGGGTTGAAGATCAGCACGCCGATCCCAAGCATGAGGAAGGGCAAGCCTATCGCTCCCATCACCGCAGCCGCATCTAGCGCGAAGTACTGCTCACACGCAGCGCCCGAAATCAAAAAGCCCAGCATGAGCACCGCTAGGGCGGCGAAACCCCTGACGAAAACCACCACAGCTATGCCAGGTTCATTCGGGGAGGCCGGCGCCGGCCACCCCATCGCTGACTACTCGGCGTAGGCGTCCAGTTGCCTCTTCAGCTCCAAGCGCTGAGCATTGAGCATCTGGTTGAGCTGATCCGCTTTGAACACATCGAAAGGTGCCCGCAGGAAAGCCATCACCTCGATCGGTGCCGATGTCTTGCGTTCGACCTTGCTCGGCTGATCAGTCGTCGAACTGCTGGGCAGGCCAAGCATCTTGGTGCAGCCGCTGCTCGTGTAGTCGTAGCAGCCGACCTTCGCCTCACTGGCCAGTACGGCGCTGCGAAACGAGACACTGGGGAAGATGGTGGGAATACCAATCACACCAATCATGATGAGAATCAGGCCCAGCGCGCTGCCTCTGAAGGCTTGCAGGGCGCCCCCCATGATGCACATGAAGCTGAAAAATGCGCAGATGAACGACAGCGATGGCGGAACAACCAACCAGGAAGCGTTGTGCAGGTCCTCGGCGCTCACAGGAGCCTTGAAGTTAAGGACGGCGGTACTGATTGCCGCAAATACGACGTACACAACCACCGCGGCCATGAAGAGACTGGCGAAGATCAGTGATCCCTCGCCGGCGTTACCCGGTGTCGGATCGAAGTAGTCATTGGAAGAGTCGTGGTCACTCATGACGCTCACCTGCCTGGTTGGTGTTCGAGGAAGGCTGGGCTGCAGCTTCAAGTCCATGCGGATGATGTTCTTTCAGCACAAGCCGCTGCTCATCAAGCATCTGGTTAAGTCGATCCGCTTTAAACACATCGAAGGGAGCTCGAACGAAAGCTAGCAACTCGATCGGCGCCGAGGTCTTGCCCTCGATCTTGCTAGCCTGGTTGGAACCAGTGCTGTTAGGCAGCCCCAGCATCTCGGTACAGACACGGCTGGTGTAGTCGTAACAACCCACCTTCGCCTCACCCGCCAGAACAGCGCTGCGGAACGAGACACTCGGGAAGATAGTGGTGGCGCTCACACTCCCGGCAATGATCAGTACCAGGCCGAAGGCGCTGCCCACAAAAACGCGGAAGGCTCCAATGACGAACGCGAAGACGCTGGCACTGGATGCGATGAACGAGATGGTTGGCGGATTCACCAGCCAAGAGGCATACCTCAGATCCTCGGGGCTGACAGGAGCCTTGAAGTTCAGAACGGCGGTGCTGATGACAGCAAGTACGGTGTACAGCACAAACACGGCAAGGAACACTCCCACGACTACCAGGGCCCCATTGCCGGCCTTACCAGGTGCGGGTGCGGATTCGAATTGGTCATTGGAAGAAACGTGGTCACTCATGATGCTCACCTGTTTGGTGTGTAGTTAGGGGTGTAGGGAGGGTGTAGGGCTGGTTCATCAAACCCTTGTGGATCTCTTCTGCCAGTTCCAGGCGCTGCCTATCGAGCATGTGGTTGAGTCGATCCGCTCTGAACACATCGAATGGCGCTCGAAGGAATGCCATCACCTCGACGGGGATGATTAGATGTCGAGCCGCTCGACCTGACTGATGAAGGCTGGCTGGACTGCTGGACAGGCCCTGAATGTCGCTGCAGGTATGGTTGGCGTACTCGTAACAGCCAATTTTCGCTTCCCCCGCCAGTACGGCGCTGCGGAAGGAGACGCTTGGAGAAGATGAAACGCCCGCAACAAAGCTGACCATGAGTACGCCCAGGCCGAGGGTCATCGGCCTGATCATTTGCATATAGAGCAGGAGCCACAAGCCGGACAATGCGCCGAAGATCGCGGTGTAAATGGGTGGGGAGAAGACCAACCGAGGGTGTCAGAAATTTTGTGTTCGGGCATAACATGAGTAAGAGGTGCATGTATGCCAACCAAAAAGAAACCCCTGCGTGACCTGCCCAAAATCCCCAAAGAACTGCTAGAGCAGTTCGGTGAGGGGCTGATGACCGCAGAAGCTATCGAGGATGCCTCTGCGGCGTTCAAAAAGGCCCTGATCGAGCGTGCTCTGCATGCCGAGCTTGGCCACCACCTGGGATATCCGCCGGGCGCGCAGCGCCCAGAGGATGAAACCAACCAGCGTAACGGCAAGAGTGGCAAGACGGTGTTGACCGGTGATGGCCCGCTGCGGCTGGAAATTCCTCGTGACCGAGACGGTAGCTTTGCACCCATTCTGATCCCCAAGCACGAGCGGCGGTACACCGGCTTCGATGACAAGATCATCGCCATGTACGCCCGAGGCATGACAGTCAGAGAGATCCGAGCCTTTCTGTCCGAGCAGTATGGAACCGACGTCTCGCCTGATTTCATCAGCTCTGTAACTGACGAGGTCATGGAAGAGATTGGCGCCTGGCAACAGCGGCCACTGGAACCGATGTACCCGGTCATTTTCTTCGATGCGCTGCGGGTGAAGATCCGCGAAGAAGGCCTGGTGCGCAACAAAGCCATTTACCTGGCACTGGGTGTTCTACCCGACGGGACGCGCGATATCTTGGGCATCTGGATCGAAAACACCGAGGGTGCGAAGTTCTGGATGAAGGTCTTTAACGATCTCAAAACGCGTGGTGTAGAAGATGTGCTAATTGCCGTGACCGATGGCCTCAAAGGCATGCCAGAGGCCCTCAGCGCTGTGTTTCCAGAGACGACGCTGCAGACGTGCATCGTGCACCTAATCCGCAACAGCCTCGACTTCGCGGCCTGGGACAAGCGGCGGGCTCTGGCCAAGGAGCTGAAGCCGATTTACCAAGCCATCAATGCTGAAGCGGCTGAGCAAGCACTCGATGAGTTTGAAAGCGGGCCGTGGGGCGAGAAATATCCAACGGTGGTGGCTGCCTGGAGACGCGCCTGGGATCGAGTGATTCCATTCTTCGTCTTCCCTCCTGCCATCAGGAAGGTGATTTACACCACCAACGCCATCGAGAGCATCAACGCCCAACTCCGCAAGGTCATCAAGACTCGCGGGCATTTCCCGAATGATGACGCAGCGACCAAACTGATTTGGCTGGGATTGCGCAACATAACAGCCAATTGGGGAAAACCGGCCCATGATTGGAAAAGCGCGATGAATCAATTTGCGATTCTGTACGGAGATCGGTTCATCAGGCCAACCTGGTGAAAATCAGGGCCTGCCTGGCGGCAGGCCATTACCGGCCCGAACACAAAAAAACTGACAGTCCCGACCAACCAGGTTGCATGCTGAAGCTCCTCAGCACTCACGGGCACCTTGAAGATCAGAACGCCTATGCTGACTGCCGCAATCACGACGTACAACACCACCAATCCAAGGAACACCGACCTGAATGTCAGCCTCCCCTCGCCGGCCGAATCTGCTGCGCGAGCGAGGTATTCGCTGGATGAATCGAAGTCACTCATATTGCTCACCTACTGTGTTCGAATTCCGGGTATGGAATGGTCCTGAGCTCTAAAGCTTTAGGTCCCTGCGGATCTCTCGGGCCGACGGCATTGCGCGGTACCGATGCACGGAAACCCCCACGGCCCTCATCAGTTCGTCACGACGACGGTCCTTTGCCTTGGCCTTCGAGCTGTTGTGCGTGGAGTCGTCGACCTCGACCAGCGCCACCGGCTTGAGCTTCTTGTCGCAGAGCAGGAAGTCGCAGCGGTTGTGGGCCACCACATGCCGTGCGTGGTTCTTGTCGGTCATGGCGGTGGCCTTCACCTTGATGAAGGCACCGAACACGACCTGGGGAGCGATGACCAGGTCGTTGCCAACTGCCTCCCTGAGTCGCCAGAAAAAGTCCTGCTCGCGCTCGGTGAGCAGGGGGATGCACTGGTAGTGCTTGGTTGAGTAGCCTTTGCGCCCCTTCAGCATCTTGAGGGCGACATACCCCATGGCGCAGACCACCAAGATCGGGACACCCAACCCGTCCAGGCCATTGAAAATTGACATCTTTCCTCCTGATTAGATTCTTTACGCGTACCAATACGCTTGCTGGTTAAAAAATGGCGAGTAGTCCGCCTGTGATGTTGGTCAAGTAAATCTAATTACGCATCCAAGCCGGGAGGAGCACCTCCGCCCCGTTCCTTCAGCAAACCTGCCCTGGGTATTGCTCGTTGGGCGTGAAACCGTTAGGGTGAGTCAATCCCTCCTGGCGACACTCTCGTGTCGTGCACCACCTCCCTCCTGACCTCCTGTATCCGAAGCAAGTCACCTGCCTGCATTCATGCGCGCCGACTTGACCAATCATACAAACGAACCATTTGAAGCCTGCCCGCCAGGCACGTTCATGAGCGCCAGCGAAGCCGCTATCCGTGGTCTTCCAAAAGGTGTCCGGTGACCGCCGGCAGCTGATGCGAGGGCTCGACACTCACAACCCGCTTGCCACGTCGAGAACCCCGGCCTTTCCCGTCGCCCGCGGCTTCCGCCTCCTTCACCGCCCGAGCGGCCATGCCCTCATTGACCATGTCCAGGATTTCCTGAGACATCCGCTGCTGCACAATGCGAGAGTTCCCCATGCGGTAGTTCGCGTCGGTGCGCTCGGTATCCGCAGCCTTCGCCCACTCCCTCAGGGTGTCCCGTGCCTCGCCGATGCTCCCCTTGATCTTGACGAAGATCTCGAACATCAGCGGGTCAATGGAAACGGATGATTTCTTGGATTTTCCTCCCGCTTCCCGGCGGTAAAAGATCCGGATGAAATCGTCAGCCATGTCCGCCCCCTGCAACGATCAGTAGGTAGTGCATCAGGCCACTTCCAGGTGCAGGTCACTGACCAGGCGCCCGGTGATATCTGGGCAACTGATGAACAGGCCACCATGCAGGTGACCCTGACGCACCATCGAGGCAACGGTATCGGCCGCCTGGGATACGGAGACACCCACTACGCCTGCGATCGCCGCCGCAGTAAGGGCCGCATGACGCAGGATGGCCAGCTCGATGCGCGACTCAACCTCATCGCCCTCGAACAGCAGGGCAGCATCGGCACCGACCAGCTCAGCCACTTTGGAAAGCGCCCCCACGCCGGTGATCGCAGCAAAGGTCTCGGCCTCTTGTTCAGGACTCACAACCAGCGATAGGCCCCCCACTTGTTCGGTGTGCTTCGCGACAGGTACCACCGCTTCACCCACCACCCCAGCGGTCTCGCAGTAACGCAAAACTGCCTGGATCTGCTCATTCACCTCAATGGATTCCATCGCACGGGTCAGCGCCACGTACAGCAGGTGGAGCTCTTGGCGCAGCTCAGGGGTATCCAGCACCAGCGGCAGGCCGGCATCGGTGATCAGGTTGAGGAAGTCGCTCAGCAGAACCACCTGCGGGAACTCCAAGCCTTTCGAGCGGTGGGCAGTACACAGAATGACGGTCGCGTCGTTGATGTCGCTGACGCAAGCATCCTTGATCCGCTGTACCAGGCTCGGGATTTGATCGCCGTACTGCTTGGCAACACTGATGAGGGCGTGAATCTCTTTGTCATCGGTGTCGTTGGCATAAGCCTCCAGATCCTGGAGAGAGCGGAACGCACTGAGCAAAGGATCGCGCAGACGGACACCCGTGTTGGCTCGCAGGTGGTGCACTTCAACGAGCTTGTCGAACGGGTACTCGTTGACGCCACCCACGAAGTGAAGACGCTGGCCTTCCAGCAACTGGACAGCACTGGCGAACAGCTTCGCATTGGTGCGCCCGATGATTGCGTACGGTTTGGTGCGGTCGACGGCGAAGCGGGTAGTCAGCTCATGACGTGAGCTGCGCACTGGATCCTGCTCGCCGGCGAACTCACGCAAGAGCATGGTTGCCAGATCGGCGATGCCGGCGCCATAACGGTGGCTCTCACTCAGCGATACGACCTGGTTGAACTGCGACGGCTCGAAGGTGTTGTAGGCACCACGGAAACCGAAGATTGCCTGGAAGTCGTCACCGGCCAAGCGCAGCGGGCAGTTCTGGCGCAGGATGACCGCAGCAAAGACAGGATTGGTGTCTTGGTACTCGTCCAGAAGGATCTGGTCGTAGCGGTGGCTCAGGTCAGGGTCACCCAGACTCCACAGTTTCAGGTAGCCATCATGCGGCATTCGCAGGTGAGTGGTTTCCAGGAACTCGGCACGCTCGGCTTGGCTCTCGCCGCACCCGCGAGACCATTGGCGCAGGCGCTGCAGGTCTTCCCAAACAAGCTTCGCCCACTCCGCAGCTTTCTGACGGTCAGCGCCAACGATCTGTGCCGGCACATGCGCTACCAGGATCTCCCGGTCTGCCGAAACCATGTAGTTGTGCAGGGTGACGTACAGGTGGCGAGCAAACGCCATTGGGATCTTGTACTGCTTCGCCAGCTGGGATGGGTGGAGATCATCTTGCTTGCCAACCTTCTTGAACTGGCCACCGACTTCCCAAGCAAGCCCATGACTGGTCTTGGTGGTCACGTTGTCAGGGAAGCGAGCAGCTGCGTCTTCTTTGTTGGCCTTGCCAAAGGTGACATACAGCAGGCGCTGGGTTGGGAACCGCAGGGCGTGCTCGATGAGCAGCGAGGTCTTACCAGCACCGGCCTTGGCGCGGATCAGCAAGCGCTTGGCGGTACTGACCAGAGCAACAGCCTGGTCTTTGTTTGGGGTGAAAGCTTTCGCGGCCATTGCCGGCCTCCTTGAGGTGTGAGTGGTGAATCAGTCGTCGTCTTTGCGGAACATGTTGAGGCTGTCATTGAAGATGCAGTGAGGGTCTTCCTGATCCATCAGCCGGACCTTCTTGCTGCGCTTTGTATTGGAGTCAGCAAACAGGTTGAAGAACAGGACCATCGGGATACTGGCTGCGATGACCAAGAGCAAAGAGCCGGCGAAGGCCCAGCCACCAAAGGCGTGTCGAACGTATGCAGCAAACAGGCAAGCTGCCGCAGCCAGAGCGATCGACCCGACCCCCTTCCCAACCTGTTTCAGCACAAAGGATTTGTTCATCTCGGCAGCTCCTTGGCACAACCATTTATGACTCAACGATACCTATAGATTTGTATAGATGCAAGGCAAATTATAGTTACGTGTTACAAATACAGGCACAACCATTTATGGCTCTACTGCGAGAAAAGCGTTGGGCGTCAGCACAACCATTTATGCCCGCGGGGAGATAAAAGCGGGGAATCCATAGCACAACCATTTATGCTCATGCGAAGCCATAACAGCCGGCCCCATCGGCGCCGATACATCGCCCAGCAACCAAAAGGGAGGAGCTCGCGGGCAGATAGAGCCCGGGCCGAAATCGCCTATGGGCACGTATGCATGCAATGAGCTGAGAATCATGGAGGCGATGAAGTGCTTCCCACCCACGGGACACAGAACAGAGAAAAGCGGTCCCAAGCAGCCTGAGCAGAGACGAATCCGACCAGGCTAAAGAGGCACCACCCGGCACCAGGTGCTGACCACCGCCAGCCTATCGTCCATACCGGCCAGCCCGGGCGCACTCGGCACCAAAGCAGCAGGGTCCGCCCTCGCCAGGCAGATCTCATATCGCCCCACCGCCAGCCAAGCATCACACGCTGCGAGCCGGATCGATCACCGCCATCGCAGATGTAACTCCACCCACCACCGTACGCCTGACATCGCACTCTGCCGGGCAGGTCCAGCTGCGCATCGGGCAAGTCAAGGATCGCAAGCCGCCGTATCAGATCCCACACCGCCAGCCACCGACCGCCGGGCATCACAATCTGCCGGCCAGGGCCAACTGCAGCACCGGGCAAGGTAAGGATCGCAAACCATCGCATCAGATCCAGCAGCACCAACCACCGGCCGCTACCGATCATCAGTGGCCAGCTGCAGACCAGGACCAAGACCAAGACCAAGACCAGCATCCAGCGCCTGCACAGCTGACCGCAGTAACCCCCGTCGTATCCTTCTCAGCCCGTCGCTCTCCTCCCCTGTCAGATCCTTCTTAGGGTCGCCACCGACAGCCTGTGAGCTGTTTCGCTGGACGCAGCCTCCGGGAGCTGGTGGTCGAGCGCCGGCCGCGGCCGCAGAGAAACAGGCACAAATGGTTATGCTGCCGGCGGTAGCAAAAAGCGCAAGTCCGCGGCAGCAGAACGATCGCCAGCACAATGAAATGCCAATGCAACAGCAGCACGACCGAAACCCCAAACTAGCGATGGCACAATTCAATAGTTAGAACTGGCGCGAGAACAATAAGAGCCCACTACTCATGCTCTCACGCGCAACAGATGACGTAGAAGGCGCAGTGAAAGAATGGAGATGAAGAAGAGAAAAGAGAAAAGAGTATCTACAGCGGAAGAATGAGCCAACTTCGGTAGCAGCAGGGAGCCGGCGGGCGCAGAGGCAAAAGCAGCACAGACGGAACTGACAGGTGCACAATCGCCGCCGCGATGAACAGAAACTCAAACCAAGCTTGCAGAATGAGGTGCGACACAACGAGCAGCGGGAAAATAGATTCCGGCACAACGAGCAGCGGAAAAAGAGATTCAGCCACATGAAGTGCCGCCGCCAGAATGAGATTGATGGTGCGACCGGGAGAAGAGAAAATGAATGAAGAGAATTAAATTAGATTAAGGGAATGGGCGCGAGGCAGTTCGAGTCAAACACCGCCAGGCCCAAGTAGAAGTCAGCTCATCACCGTATGCAAAAGCAATTATCAGCGGCCTGATCACACTACGCTCAGAAAGAGCTCGGATAATACTTCACAAAATCACCGGTAGGCTTCTGGTCGGCTTTACCAAAGCCGCGGGATTCCACTACGCATAACACCGGTACGCTTCTAGTCAGCTGCGCCAACGCCGGTGGTCACACTGCACATAACATCGGTAAGCTTCTAGTCAGCTTCGCCAACGCCGCAGAGTCACACATCGCATAACACCGATTTGCTTCTAGTCCGCTTCGCTCATAGCCCGGTTCCTACTTGGCCTGTCACCGAATAGTTTCTGGTCTCGCTCAGCCACAAAAAAGGCCCTGCCGACGTTGATCGACAAGGCCTTCACGAGTTTGTTTAAGGATTACTCATCCACGTCGAGCTCTCCTTCAAACTTTGTTTCTACCTGGTCTAGCATGCTGCCCACCAAAGCCTCAAGGGATGCCAGATCATCTTCCCTAGCCTTGAGCGTTAGCTTTACGCCATGGCTCATATTCCGCACGCGCTCATGCATTTCGGCTCTGAGGTCAAAGAGTTTGGAAACCCTTTCACACAGGCTCAGAACCAGCTTGTGATTGGGCTCGAACTCTCGCGCTCGCTTCACTCTCTTCGTGAGCCCTTTGTGACTTACGTTCGTGGACATCCATTTCCCCTTGCCAGCCTTGAGCTTTCGGTAGACCCGGACAAAAGGCCTCGATTGGCCCCGGTGCAGGTTGAAATCAATCCCTATGCGCCCCGTCTGGAACGGCTGCATGACGTAGAGCAATTCGCCCATGCGGACCAGGAGCTGATCGATGCGAATTAGGTAGTCGACGGCAGTGTCGACCGACTCCTTACCTTTGCGCCGCAGCTCTTCGAAATCGTCGATGGAGGGGGGGTTGTGTATAGCCATTGTTTAAGCGTTCGCCGGGGGGTTGTGTATAGCCGCGCCGAGGGGCGCATTCTGGCGAATTTTCTTTGTGCTTATACAGTATTGTCAATACGTGTTATGTATCTTAGACTCCCAGCAGTGCATACAGCGCAGTAGGTACTTCGCACTGCACTGTATGCACTGCACACTGCACAGTGCGCATCGTCAACCCTTCTAAGTCACTGGTTTATAGAGGTTTTATTTCATGAAAGGTCGCGTCGCAATCGGTTTGGATGCGGGTCGTAGCGCCATTAAAGTCGTCGCTTACCACGACGGCAAACGAACTGAGATCATGTACCCCACTCTGGCGGTTCCAGCCGTCGAACTCACCGACCCGACGACTGCGGCTCGCGCCCAGACCGAGACCGAGGTTGTCGATGGAAAGGCATACTTCACTGGCGATACCGCTCGCCTCCAGGGCAACCTCACATCCTCTATTGGGTTGAACGACAATTGGACGGATACCCCGGAATACCTGGCGCTTATTCAGTCGGCTTTTACCAGGCTCCGTGCCAAGGGCGTTCAAGGAATTGATGACGCATTTGTCATCATCGGCACACCGTCCAAGTTGTTCGGCTCTCGCAAGGACAGCTTGGTCGAGCGCACTAGAAAAGCACTCCCTAAAACTGTCGAGTTGAAAGCACTTCCTCAGCCAATGGGCGCTTACTGCGACTACATCCTTGATCAGTCGGGTATGCCCATTGAAAATTTGATCAATGGTGCTAACGGAAGGCCAAAATCCTATGGCGTCATCGAGGGAGGTCATTACTCGACTGACTTCCTTTTGATGAGGGAGGGTCAGTACATTGAACGGGGCGCTGATTCTTGTGCCGGGATGAGTGCAGCGGCTGAGCAGTTGCGCCGCATCTTGGGCAAGCGCGAGATTCAAGCAAGCCTGGTGGAGTGCGAGGAATCGTTCAGCACCAAATCTCTTTTCCAGTACGGCCAAGAGGTAAACATTCAAGAGCAGGTGACCGAAGCTCAGCAGCACGTGGTTCAGGAAGTTATCTCTAAAGGTAACTCTTTGTTTTCCGATGATGCACGGTCGCTCAATGGGATTTTGGTTGCGGGTGGTAGCGCCGAGGCGATCTATGCTCGTGCCAAAGATGTATGGCAACACAGCATTCTTGTAAAAAATCCTCGCTGGGCTGTTGCTGACGGTTTTGCTCGCTATGCCCTTGGACAAATCATCCGGAGCATCGTAAACGCGAATGCCAAAAGGGTGTCTGCTGTAAATGGCTAAGTTAATTCGTGTATATGACCCTAATGAAACTGAGCGCAAAATAAATCTGAATATCCCAGAGGACGTTTGCCCAGGTTTGCTGGAGTTCATGTCCGAACTGCCATACGGTAAAGACACGCCTCTTATCAGGGGTGTCTTTTATCAGTGGTTTTTGAGCCACAGTGAGGCCGGCACCCTAGACCAAGCTCTGAATGACGCTCTTGCTGGCCCGGGGGGAATGATTGCGACGGGCCGCCAATCCAAGCGTGAAAGTGCAGCTCCACCGACTCGAAAAAAACGGGTACCACGGCAGCGAGAGATCACCGCAAAACCTGGGGCTGTCAAAGCTCCTGCAGTCGAGCCACCCTCAGAGCCCCTAGCTCCCGCTGAACCGATGGAGCCGGCCTTGGTTGTCGAGGAGGTTCGCCCTTCCCTGCAACCTGAGCCGGTGTCCCTCCAGACAGGTGCTCCTTTGCACACTGGTGCTGTCGAGGTTCACGTAGAGTCTGTACCTGTCGCCACACCACCTGTCCACGGTATGGGTGCTCAGGACTCACTCATCGACCAACAGCCTCAGATGCTCTCAAGCGCAGATGCCCTTGATGAGGCCAGCCCATCGCATGACTCTCAAGATGCGACACCGGCCGAACCTACAAACGCGCAAAAGGCAGCACTCGACGCGTTGGGCACCATGTTCTAGCCCTCCACAAAAAAATCAGGTGAATGATGAAAATTGGCTCCAAACTGCTGAATGTGGCTCAGCGCTTAGCGGCAACCATGACCGACTTTGTCCTGGTATCGCTGGTTTTGGGAGTATCGCTATCACTACTGGCTCTCGTCATGGCTCATACCGCCCATGTCGATACGGAAGGTCCCTTCGACGTATCTACTCCCGGCCTGAGCTGGACAGAAGGCGCTGCGCTTAGCTTGGCACCGTACTTCCTTGTACTGTTGCCTTTGGTGTGGTTGATCTACGAGGCAACACTGACCAGATTCTGGCGGGGCACCACCGCCGGCAAGCTGTTGTTCCGTGTCAGGACAGTCTCGCTCAAGGGCAACCTGTCCATCTGGCAATGCATCTTGCGCACCACTTTGAAAATCATGTCCGTCTTGCTTTTGCTCAGCATCGGGCATCCGCTCGTGCTAGTCGTTGTGCTTGCAGCCTTCGTCTCAGTTCCGGTTTTCACTGTGAAATCCCAGTTCATCTTCGACCTCATGGCCTCCACCACCGTAGCTAAACGGGGCACATGACTACTCGGCAACAAACGCATGACCGGCCTTAGGGCCGGTTTTTTTTGGCCCAGGGTAATCGTGTTTATCAGCCCATGTTGAACATCACCTTAGGCAAAGTTAACGGATACTCCCACTGGAGAAGCCAGTCAGGTCCGAGGTCGCGAAGCCTCCTTTGTAGTCAGCCACACGGTAACGGGTTAGCGCACTACCCACATACCGCCTGATATCTCCGCTCCCTAATGCATCCCCTGTGTTTGCCTCTGTGTTCTCGACTCGGTGATGCACCGCCAGTCTTTGAGATCAGACAAATTCGTCGAGTCCGGGCTTCTCCCTAGGAACTGACAACACAGCTGGACGATTAGGTCGAAGCGGTTATCCCTCAGGTCGCTCACCACTACGTGAGCAGCGCAAATGACTTCCCCGGACGCATGTCCTTCACATAGCAGCCAGGTGCAACTGGTGGGGATTCGCAAGCTAGCCAAGCAGGACGTCGTACTGCTGTCGACTATCCTAATGGCGATAAAGAGGTGAGCTCAGTCTTGGTAACGGTGGATTCTCCACCTACAGCGCCGCGGCAGCTGTGGTTACCAGGACTGGGCTCTTTTGTATATCAAAAGGCCCAGTTTTTTTATCTTCCGTTCGCGCCCTCGTGTGGCGATCTCTCTGGTGATGTCGGGATTTTGCCCGCCGCCCCTCTTTCAGTGACGTCTGACCATCCAAAGACCTACTCCGATACCACCTGATCCTTGACTGGCCGATCGTTGGTCAAGGCGGGGGCCACCATGAACACTGAACTACTCCTTTCAGGCTTGTAAGTCCCCGCGTCCTACTGGTGGATGTAGTCCTGCCAGCCCTCGGCAGCATGACTATCTACGATCGTGACATGACCCTACGCTTACAGCCCGCGCTTGAGGCGGTCGCGGCTTGCCTCATCCATTGCATAGATGGTTATCCAATAGTGCCAATTCTCATATGAGCATTTTGCCACTAGCCTTCATGCTCGCCCGCCAGTATTATAGTTACATGTTATCGACCACTCCTGAGGCACACGTGATCAACAAAGTAATCGCCGCATTAGCTGCCACCAGCGTCATCATGGGCTTATCTGGTTGTGCCGCGAAACCTATCACCGTGGAAAAAGGTCCTGTACGCGTTCAGGCGGCTCAGATCAACGGACGCCTCGTATCCGGCGTGACTGTAAAGGCTGTGACCGAAAACGCCGCATTGGCTGACATGACTGCATCTGTGAATGACGCCCTCAAGAAAGCTGGCTATAACCAGACCGCGGGGGATGCCAAGGTCACGTACACAATCAGTGAGGTCTATGCGGGCCCTGCCTCACAGTACAAGGAAGCTCACACTGCAGTGGGCAACGCTGTGGCCACGGGTGCCTCTCTGGCTGTATCCCTCGCGACCTGCTCACTGCTGAGCAATTGCACCGACTCTGGGATGGTTGGGAACAACGTCGCCTCAGGCCTAACAGCAGCATCCGATGCTGCACAGACCACCAACGGCCAGAACGTCGACAAACTCGCCGGTACGAACCTGGTGATTCACACGGTTTGCTTAACCGGCCGTGGTTGTGCCAGTTCAGCTGCAGCTACGTCTGACCCCTCGATTTCGCTGAATGACCTGCGTATGCAGAACGCCATGCTGGGCCTTCCCCGAACGATGAGGATTGGCGAGTAACGCCGTTATCGTATGCGGCCGGCTGCCAGGCAGCCGGCCTTCTCGGTTAGCGCCCTTCCTCCAGCCCCTTCTCCACAGCCCATCCTTCATCCGCCCTCCCATTCACGCCAGTCCAAGGCGTCCAGTTTCAGCAAGAACGTTACGCATCTCCCGTTATCAGGCCGTCCACCGTTCCGGTGCAGGTCATTTTTAAAGGAGATCGCACCATGGCAATGCGCATCATCACGGGACCAGCTGCTCAGCAAAACTCCGCCGCCTGGTACGCATGGCGTAGTGAAGGAATCGGTGCTAGTGAGGCGCCCCAGATAATGGGTACGTCAAAATTCCGCAGTTCATATGAGCTTTTCAGACTCAGGCTAGGGATCGGGCCTCCCCCGCCGCCGAACCCTTTTGTCGATCGAATTCGAGCCAGGGGTCATCAGCTGGAACCCATCGCAAGGGCTGCATACGAGAAACATACCGGTACCACGGTAACGCCCATCATTGCTGAGAGTGACTCGATACCATTTATCCGGGCATCGCTAGACGGCTTCAATCCTTTCCTTGGGATCCCGGTCGAGGTCAAATGTCCAGGGGATACAGCTCATGGGCTTGCGCTCAAGGGCATCGTCCCACCGGAGTATGTGGACCAGGTTCAGCACCAGATCTTTGTTGCCGAAGCCAGCTTCGCCCACTACTACTCGTTCGATGGGTCTAAAGGCGTGCTGCTCAAAGTCATGCGTAACCAGAAGCGGATCGATCAAATCCTAAGGGGTGAGCTCGACTTCTGGCACCGGCTTCAAACAGGCAAATGGAGTACTGATGAATGGGAAGCCGCAGCGGCCGCCTGGCGGAAGTCAAACCAACAATTACAGGAAGCCACAGCGCGGGAGGAAGCAGCACGGGGTGTTTTACTATCGCAGATGCCGCCAGGTCGCAAACGACATGAATGCGACGGCGTATCTGTCCTCCACTCCACTCGTAAAGGGCAAGTCGACTGGCGTGCGTTGCTCAGTGCACACGGCGTTAAGCTGACTGAAAGCCAAATCGATGCCTACAGGAAACCCGCTGTAGAGAACGTGATAATTCGCGATCAGCTCGGTCCCCGCCTGTCAGAACCCGCGTTACCTGCGGCACAGTTGCTTCAGTCTGGCCCATCCGTGCAACCTGCACAGCTAGCTCCTAAACCAGCGACACGAAACCTGAAGAAAGACTTCGTCTTTTAACGCCACACATCCCCCGGAAACGGGGGATTTTTTTTGCCTTTTGCATATCCGTGTGCGGCATCTCCTTTCATGAAGCGAACCGGGGAGACCGAATGAAACGTATTAATAGGCATGTATCCGCTTGGCTTGTAGCAGTTTGTATCTACATCGCGTTGCTAGCGGCTACCGGCGTAACGCACAAACTAGCGCTATTCACATTGACGCTGCTTATTTGCCTACCAACTATTGCTTGGTGGAAAACAGGGAGTTTCACCTACTGGCCAGTTCTGCTGTCCAAAATTGACAGAGCGCCGTTCAAGCGACAGATAAACGAGCACGAGCGCGCTAGACAAACTCCACGCAAGCGCGATACGCCCAAAACGTATGACCTTAGCGACATTCCGCACCCACCAAAAAGAAGAAACGATGCACATCTCAAAAACCTTCCTCAAGGCAACGGCATTACTCCACCCGCCAATAAAAAGCGGCTAGAAACAGTGCAATGTGCACTCGTATCAAAGCTGCCGACCACGGAAAATGCGGCACCTACTTTTGGATCCATGGGAGACCTATTCGAGGATAAAACCCGCATAGTAGACACGTCAGGTGATATTCTTGTTGTTCCTGATGGAGACGTCTTTCTATAACTGCATCACATAAACCAGCGCCTACTCTAAGGTGCTGGTTTTTTTATTCATGAAATAGATTACACTTGCCAAATTCAAACCATGAGCGAAATTTTTGCATACGAAAAATCGTGCATACCAAATTTTGCACGCATTAAAGTGCTTTTTCAATGGAACTTTTCTGGCGCCGATTTGTTGACCCTCACAAAAACACGTCCCTATAATTTGTCCCGCATCGCCAATCAACGGATTAGATAGGAATTAGGGACACAGCATGTCTTTCAGCTTTGACACATACCAGGGAGCTACGGAAATAGGTCTCGCGTCGCTGGGTTGCTTCTCAACGGATGGCAAGCCACATTGCCCCAAATTCAATAAAAGCTGCTCCAACAAGTGCGCTTCAAAGTGCATGCTCAAAGCAATGACAGACTTCCCAGAAGCCAAGACCGAGATCCTGCTAGCCGGCGTCGTTATTGCGTCTACTTTTGCATCAGATATGACTGAGGTTCACTTGGCTTTGTCCGGCTTCGAGCGGGCAATCCAGGCTACCTGCATCTGATCCCCCCCCCTGCATCACCAATCACATGCCTGCGTAATGCACAGTACAACGATTTGAAACGGCACAGTCTTCCACTTACGCGTTATGGATTCGATTGACGTTCTCTGTCACGTACGTATAATCAATAAAGGCGGCCCTTTGTGGTCGCTACCAGAGGTAATGTTTCATGATCCACGAGTACTCCCCAATCGAAATCGGCCTGGACGCCCTTGGTGTGGAACCTGGTCAGAACCCCAGCACAGTGTTTGGGGTGGATGATCTAAGCCAAGCGGACCAGATCCGAAATGTAGGTGAGCGGATCGAGCACGCGATGAGTGCCTACCCTGAGATCAAGACTGAGATCTTGGCCGCCGGCATCAATGTCCTCCTCGATGTGTCCAGTTCGCTGGCGCTGTTCAGGAGTGTCGCTCTCCCTCTCCTGGACCGATCAGTGGATACCGTGGCTGCGTAGGTTTGATAAATCAACGAGCCCTTTATGGCAGTAGAAAAGATTGATGCCCTGGAGCAGGAGACTGCTTCAGGGCCTGAGCAAGACACCGACATCGAGTTACTCCCCCCCTCAGAGCCCTCCGGCCCCCCCTCGACCTTCGAAAAGCTGTGCGGGACCTACATCTCGAACATGGACCGCTCACCCCAGTTTGTGAATCGACTGGCCTTCGAGATGAACCGCGATGAGCGCGTTCGCAAAATCTGCAGAGTCAAGCTCCGTCAAAACAAGTGCGAACTCACCGACTTTGATGAGGTCTTGCAAAGAACGCTGGAAGTGTTCTTTGGTTCCATGCTGGCGAAGATTGAAGATCAGGATGCCGTTTATGCGGTGGTCTACGCTGTGGCACACAACGTCAGTCGAGAAGTACTGAGGGATCGCCAGAAGCTGTTGATCAATCACCGCTCCATTGAGGACATGCAGGAGAAGGGTGAGGAGCTTGAACAAGTCGGGCTAGCCGACCAGGTAGAAGTAGACCACGATCGAGATATCGATACAGAAGCTGCCACCATCAAAATGGCCGCAGCACTAAAACGGGTGATCAACGGAGAACAAACAGTGGCCAGTTCCGGCATCTACGCCATGGATCAAGATCCAATGGTGCGCCTTGTACAACCTCAGCCTTCGGACGACCTAGAACACGAGATGGACACTTCATCGCGAACCAAACCAGCTGAAGCTGGTGCAAAGCGTCCCCGCGGTGGAAGCCGGGCCGAGCTTTCGGTTGATCAGCAAGAACTGGTGAAGATCGGCTCTGACCTGGGCCTGCGCAATCAAGACTATGCCTTTGCCCTGGGCATTGGTCTCCCTCGACTCTCCTCGTACATCTATGGCCGTACAGCGTCGGTGCCAATGGAAGTAATGGAAAAGGCTCGTGGTCTTCTAGCGGAGGAGCCACATCGGAGGGAACGCCTTAAGCGCTTCGACCGAGACATGAGCGTTATCCTGGCTGATTGGATGACTCGCCTCGCCATTGATGTCGAGAAAGACGAAGACATGGCCACTATACTTGGGGTGACCAAAATGACGATCTACCGGTGGCGTAACAACGAAACCAAACCAGATGCAACGGCTCTGGCTCGCTATGAGCAATGGATCGACGACTACGAGCATCGCATCAAGAAAGCAGTCGAGCAGCGGCTTCAAGCAGAGCGCTCATAAGGTTGAACCCGCATTTATGCGGGTTTTTTTGGGGCGTAAAAAACCGGCTGTAGCAGCCGGTTTTGTGAAGAGCTCAATTAGCTTTTCCAGGATTCGACGACGTCACCACCATACTGAGTTTTCCACTCTTTCAGCTGCCGGTGATTGCCACCTTTGGTCTCGATAGTCTCACCGGTATGCGGGTTTTTGTAGACCTTAACTTCGCGTGGCTTACGCTGCTGCCGATCACCTTCCGATCGTGCGTTGATCTTCCGCAGACTCGAAGCCGGATCGAGGATAGCGATGATTTTTCCCAAATTCGCATCGTACTCTTGCATCAGGCTTTTGAGCTTATTCTCGAACTCAATTTCACGTTGCAGCCCAGAATCATTTTTCAGCGCCTCCAGAGCAGAAAGTTGCTCTTGCAGCGCCTTCTCTGCAGCACGAAATTCAGCCAACTTGCTCATGTTTAACCCTCATTAATGTACAATTCAACAAACAAGCATCGATAACTAATTTGCAAAAATACTATACCTCAGGTGCTGCACGCTTTCTACTGACTCGACGGAAATCCCATGATTTGCAACGCTGATGAATATGCAAAAACCGGTCGCCACCACCACATTGCAACACTGATAGCTGGTCGTACGTTCGAAGGCGTTTACTTGGTTGCAGAACCACCCAAGACTGCATGCATAGAGGGGGACACGTGGTTGAGCTTCACTGCATCCGACCTCACCGGCAGCATCGATTGCATCGTGGACCCAGCAAAGGCAGGCTGGGTAGAGGGTGACCGCTTTTCGAGCTTTAGGGTTTTACTGAGAGGTCAGGTAACCCACTTCCAAGGCCAGCGGCAGGCGCGCATCAGCGAGCTACACCAAGTGATAATGCAGTGGTAAAAAAAAACCTTCTGGAGGGTATCCAGAAGGTCTTTTTTACACCAAGGCCCGAATGCAGGCCTTACTCAATGCAACACGGGTGATGCTCGCCATCTCCAGTACCTGATAAGCGGCTGCAGCCCTCCCCTCCCCCAGTGCCACGGTAGCCAGTGTCAACAGAGCATCTGCTGGCACGAGCGCAAACTCAGCGGAACTGGAATCTTCGAAATCAAGGGTAATTTCCTCATCATCCGCTACCCGATCGCCGGAGCACAGCCCGTCAAAGGCATGAGGGGCCTCGGATAGGATGAGGTCGAAGAACTCAACATAGGCGCTCAACTCGCTGGTAGAACCAGCTGAGAACGTGCGGCCATTGTTGAGGGAATTTTGAACGGTGTGAATCACATACTCGACAGCCTCTACTTCGCTGAGGAGGTCCTGGCCAGCCGACAACAGCGAATCCAGTACAGATGCCCCAGTGGCAACATCTGTCAGCCCTGTGACATCCAGGTCACCACCCAAATCGCTGTAGCGACACTGGGCGAGTACCTTGATCTGGGCTTCATAGGACGAATCGGCTTGGACCTCCCCCGCGAACGGGTCCCCGTTGGGGAACAGTCCGGAAATCAGCAGGGAGCGAGTTTGCGCTTGATTATGTTGTGGGTACGAAATCATGTGAGTCTCCTGAAAGAGTGTGCTGTTGAGGCTTCTCGCCTAACTGCCTTGCTTCAGGGGATGTGTCACATGCATGTGTAAGATGAAATCATGAACCAATAACCAAGAAATACTCAACTAGTGCAAATCAATTCTATCAGAGTACAGATTCGTGATGTGGTTTCCTGGAATCGCTTTTTTTGGGCCATTTGACACTATCGGCGCAGGATTCCAACTCTTGAATCATTAATGACCATGCTTGTTCAAGACGTTACAATTTGACTTTCTACCTACGGATAGATGGCTCAAATTTCACTGAGACTTTTTATGAAAGCCCTGGCAAATATTTTCAAGAATCCCGCAGCCTTACCCACGATTTCTTCGGTGGTTATGGAGCTACTAGAGATGTCTAGGGACCCCTCAGTGCCGTTGTCCAGCATTGTGAAATCAGTGAGCATTGACCAGGCTCTCGCCGCAAAGGTACTACGAACGGCCAACTCTGCATATTTCGGACGCAGCGGAACTGTTTCCCGTCTCGAAGATGCGATATCTACAATTGGCATACACAATTTCCGTACCACCATTATCACGACAGGTCTATTGAAAGCGCTGCCGGACGCACCAGGCATTGATATGCCGACCTACTGGAAGATGGGTTTGCATACCGCGTTCATGGCATCTGCCCTGGCAGAGAGCATAGGTACTGAACGGGATATCGCTTTCACTACTGGTTTGATGCAAGGCATTGGCGCGCTTCTCATTCACCTGGTAATGCCCGATGAAGCCTGCACTGTTGTTCAATCCGTTGATGCATTCGACCTTGCCGGCCGGCGTGCTGTCGAGCAGGCGCAGCTTGGATTTGACAATGCTGAGGTTGGTGCAGAGCTGCTGAAGCGCTGGAAATTCCCTACCCCAATTCAAAAAGCGCTGCTCACGTATTCCAATAGATCCCCCCTACCCGATATCCTTGGCCAATTGCTATCAGTATCCTCGACCTACGCATATGGCGTGGTTATGGGGTTGGATAGATCATCACTCGCAGACAGGGTTGACCCAGAGATAGCAAAATCTCTCGGCCTCTCTCATGATTTGTTGGATAGCTGCCGACAACGTGTGTCTGAATCAGTGCTGATGATCGGTTAAGAGAGAAGGATTTTTAGTGAACCCAGGGCTCCGCCTATATCAGGCCATAATCGATAGATCTGAACTGCTATCGCTCCCTTTCCAAGAGGCTAGCAAAGCCTGTGGTTTCACCGCAGACACGCTGGCCAGTTGTTTTGGGGATGAGTCAAAAGCCAAACCGCGTGCCCTCCACGACGTACTGGATCGAAAACGAATCGACCTGATCGCTGCATTTCTTCATTGCTCGGGGTTCCGAGTTCTGCAGATGGCGGACGTTTTTCGCTGGTCGGACTACTGCCTGATCCAGCAGTCCGCGATGTTTAATGCAAAAGCCGTGAGCAAAAGCCATGAGACCGCTGCCTATTTCGAGGATGTCACGAAGGCAGACGTCGCCTCATCCCCAATTTTCATCCTGGATGAACTGATCGCAGCTACTTGGTCAGAAGACCTGAAAGAAGCGGCAGAAAAAATCCAGGTCCCGTTTGAGACGCTTAATTCCTGGCGCACGGGGCGCCCAAAGCCGTCGCTCCGAGATCTTACTGTTATCAGGGCCGTAGCGAAGCGTATTGATCTCGGGACCCCACTGATCATGATGTCGTTGGGAGTACTAGCGAAATCTGATTTCCTGTTGGATGGATGCTCCGTCGATATTGAAGACGAACTGAACAAAGCCCTCGATATAGACATTCTATAGTTATTGCTGCTTTTTTATTCCAAAAGTAGATATAACACGTATTGATAACGCAAGACCCTATTGCTAGTATCCGCTAGGTTACGAACGGTATTTTACTGAGCCAAGGGTTCTTCCTTATGCATTTCGATGCCCAGTCTGCATCAGCCAAGCTCACTAGTTTGCGAATCCCAGTACCCGCCATCGATGTGCTCGGTGAGGTCTACAAAACAGAGGGTGATGACCTCAGCGATGCGATCGAACGGGCGCAAGCGGGCGACAACTCAGCCCTGCACTATCTTCGTGGAGTCTTCTTCACGATTCTGCCTGGATGTGCTGAGCGCATCCTCCAAGCCAACCTCCCTCAGCCTTCACTGCCTGTGCTGATCGGCATCGGGAAAGCTCAGGGTCCACAGTTCTCTCAACAGCTCAAGCATTGGTCTGAGGGTGGATACGCAGACTCTGATGTTGGTAGGTCTCTGTGCGAGACCTACCGAAACGCTCACTCGCAGTTCTCCTCATCGCAGGAGCCAGAGGTGCTGATCGAAGCAACTGACATTGAGGCTGCCGAGGAGCCAGTCACCTTTGACAGTGCCTGCGAGCCTGCAGGCGAAAAGACCTTTGTCAGTCGGCATGTCTATGGCGGAAAGGTCGCAGTGTGCTTCCAATCCGATACGACCAGGGGGGGTGAACACACGATTAGAATCGAAGCTGCGGAGATAACTGCATCCAAAAAATTTAACTGGTCTGACAAGATCAGCATTCAGCTTTCTGGACGCGAGCTGCCCAGCGTGTTGGCGACCTTCATGCAGATGCAGGGCAAGTTCGATGGGAAAGGGCATGGTGCGCAAAACGAAAAGTGGTTCACTATCGAGAATCAGCCCGGGAAGGTTTTTCTCTCGGTGAATACGAAAGGTAGGCCACCTCGATCGTTGCCTATCGGCCCGGGCGACTGCTTTGGCGTGGTGACTCTACTCATTGAGCAGATGCTGAAGAACTCCCCTTTCCTCTCCGCAGATACCCTACTGAACATAGTCCAGCGTACCGCGCAGATAACCCCGCAGCCGTCCTCGGACGTCCACAGATAGCTTTAGATCTTCGCACTACCCAGCAAGAATTGCAGGAGTGTTTCCGAGCTTGGGGTCTCAGGGAAACGCTCCTGGAACTGGATCGCTACCAAGCAATTGATCACCATGGTGTTCAAACCCTTCGACCGGTATTGCGAGTAGGCCAGATCATCTTTGCGTAGCTCGGTCTCATATTTCTCCGCGAGCTCTTTCTTCTGCTCATCCGACAACACCATGAACTGGGCGCGGATTGCTTCACGCTGAGCAGCACCCCACTGTTCCAACAGATCTGCCATTTGGTTCGACGGTGCTGCTTTTGGCGCTTGCGAAGGCGCTGGTGCAGGCTTTGCCTTATCACCTGATTTTGAGGCGGCCGGCTTTTTGCCTTTGCCTGTCTCCGCGGCTTTCTGTTGAGTTGGCGCCTTGGCGTAGTTGTTGGCTACCGCGGCCTTGAAATATGCCGCTGGACTTGCAACGTTAGCCCCCTCTTTACGCATCTGTGCCTCGGTGTAGTCAGCTTGCGCTAGCAGATACTCTTCGTCATGGGTCATGCCAAGCTCAGCGATATCCTTTTGACTCAAGGACAGAGCTTTAAGGCGCTTTGACACATCCTGGCTAACCAGCTCTGGTGATGGTCCAAGGTCTAAGCCAGGCTGAATCAGGGTCTCCAGCTTGAACCAAAGCTTGTCCATCTTCCGGTTTAGCTTGGTGACGTGCGGCGTGATGCGAAATCTCCGTTCAATGCTGTTGACCTGGTCGATTGCGCGACCCAGCATTTTGTTGAAGTCGCGAAACTCGGCATGTGGTGTAGCAGATCCAGACAGCACAACGCTCCACTCGGACCAATGTGCACGGTAGGTCTCCCCCATGGGTGAACCGAGGTAGCGAGATGTGATCTCGTGGAGAGTGAGCGCAGAAAAACTGGAGAAATGGTACTGCATCCGCAAGTCGATCAGGTTGAAGATCGCGGGGTCCAGTAGTCGGCGTTTCAGATCAGGCGGGAACGAAAAGCGGAGGGTCTGCCCATCTTCCAAGATGTAGGCTTCAGCGATCAGGTTTGCGATGCCCCATTCGCTCTTCCGCCCAGGGCTTTCACCCTTGTAGTCAAATTCAACCTGCGTCTGAGACATGCTCACGAGTACCTTTTTGAGGTAATCACGGCTGTTCGAGGTGGTGTGCCCAATGTTGTCCTCGACCTGCTTGATCGGGATCTCGTGAACCATCTCCTCCCTCGGCCGCTGCTGAGCGAATTGAAGGAGGGTGTTATAGAGCTTTCGCTGAAGGAATGTGAAGTCACTGGCGGCAGAGACGTTTCGCATCGAAAGGGCTTCGGTGGCCTTTTTCAGCTCGACGGCTTTGGATGGTTCAACATCACGAACGACTTGGAGCTTGGGTGCTCTCTTGCGTTTTGCTGGACTAGTATCCGTTGTTGCTCCGGCTGTACGCTTTTGTCGCGTAGCTCGCGGTGTGGGGGTTTCTGAGTCCATGTGAATTGTGCCATCGGTGACTGTGGTGGCACATTACTCGAACGTATGACACCTGGTCAACGAAAATACGGTTCCAACGTCAGTGCCCAATTGTGCCATCCCTAGGGACTGCTTTTGCCCTTCGCTTTTGACTCAAAAAAAGCGATAGCAAAAAACCTACAACAGCTTGTTTCTGTTTTCACTGCTTTTTTAAAGCTTTGTTAGTGAATCCCTCGAACCCTTGAAATACAAGGGCTCTAGCCATTTTTGTGTGCCATCTCCAGGGGGAACAGTGCCATCCTCCGAGACTAATGTGCCGGCGGTAGATGGCTCCGGTGCCATTCTTAGAAACATGTGCCACCTTTAGACCCGTACTGTGCCATCGCTAGGCGATCTCGTGAATTGTGCCACTGGTAGGCATGTGGCTTCCTAGCGATGGCACAATTGGATCTAGCCCAGTAAATACGGGCCCTCCAGCCATTACTGATGATCGATATCGCATCAGCACCTTCACTAACGATGGCACTCTTCATCACGATTCGTGGCACGCGAACCCCAGCGATCTGCCGAAATTGCTTTAGCAATGCTCTAACAATGGCACATTACGTTTCTTTAGGCTTATCAGACACCTACAGAACCCCTCCTGCCCCTGACGATGGCACAATTGATGATTCAAGGGGGGGGCGACTCCCCCTTCACACCCCCTAGTACTGGCTTGACACGACGCATAATGACTCAACCTCTTTGAACTAGTTGAACGGAGCTCGCGATCGGCATCGTTGATATAGTTTTCACTGTGAAAAGTGGCATAAGACTGATGGGGAGGTACTCGAAGCGTGGCACATTTGGCTGGGTGGCACTGCCCCTACCTCATCTAGAGATGGCACATTTCGGTCATGATCCCCATCTTGCCCACTAGCAATGGCACATTTGGGAAAATTCGAGCTGTCGCGCCTCTAGAGATGGCACATTTCGCTGTTTCGCCCGGTGATCCGCCAGTCAGGTCCAGGGAGGCTCACGCCTACGAAGGTCTCCACCTCTAGCCATGGCACATTTGGCGGCGTCAGGTTTTCACGTGAAAACATTGCTGGCGGGGCCCAGCAATCCCCCTCGATCAAGAGGCCTGGGTCGCTGAAGTCATGGCAGCGAAAATGCGGTGCGATCGAGTCGACCAGGCTACGAAACAAGATGTCAGGCTGCATCCGCGGTGCCTGGCCGTACCTGTCCATCATCGATACGTCGCAGTCATCATCGATTCCTGCCGGCGAGATGGCTACGCCTGATGTAACGAGCATGGGCGATAACGACGGAATAGGCCGCCATTGCCAGAGTACCCGTGGCCTTATCGGGAAGAGCCGTGTTGCCGGCCTAATTGGCGGGAATAATGTAGCTGCTCGGCCTGGCAAGGCCTCCTAAAAGGCAGTCGCACTGAGCGAGCCCGCCCGCAGCTAAAGCCCGTGGCGGTAACCAGGTGCGCAGATCACGCTCTCTCTATGGGTATGGGCAGCATGGCCCAGGTCTTGATCGGTTGCAGTCTTGACTGACCTAAAGCCCCGATTTTTTTGTGTTGGCTGGCCTCGCCCAGGCATGCTTGCCTGCTTCGACGTCGCTTGCTGCCCGGGGAAATGAACAGGCAAAAAAAACCCCGCTAAGCGGGGTCTGGGGTTATCAGAATTGGAACCGAGGATCACCTGTATCCACTTGACCATCCTGAGACGGGGTTCCTTGCGTTGTAGCGTCAGCTGCTGGCGATGGCTGGCTTACAGGCCGTACCTTTGTTGTAACCGAAAGGCTGATGAATGGTGCTCCACCGTCCACGCCCTCTTTGCGCCAGCCTGCGATACGCATTTCGTGGTTGAAACCGAAGCTACCCGCATAGTCCGGGCCTTTATCCTTCTTGTCAGCTTCCTTGAACAGGCTGGCATTGATCCCGCCTACTGACAGTGAGTAGAACTTCTCGTTCGAGCCATTCTTCTGCTTGAGCCAGACCGCTACCTCAAGCTTCAGCTTCTGATTGCGCTCCTTGTTCAGCGGGAACTCCATATAGCCAATCATCACGGGTGCTGCATCAGATGTGCGGTTCTTGTTCTCGAAGATGGTGCCGGAGCCTTCGCTCAATACCACTGCAATAGACATGCGTTTCTCCTGATCGGTTGGGGGCGTATGCGCCATAGCTTGCACTGCTGTTATGCAGCACATGGCTTTATATTCGACGCATAACACGTAAACGTACTCATGCTGAATCTGATGGTAACAGATTGATGTGGGTGCCCATGCCTTTGATCTACTAATCAAAGAGGTCGCTATGCTAGGCCAAGCACATGCACTGGCTATGTTGGGGGCTACGGCGAGAACGTTTTGGCGGTTCCTCTATGCACTGCACCAATGGTCCTCGATGAACCGGGCGCCAGAATTTTCACTGTGAAATGGATAATTTTTGAGCTCGTTTCATCCCAACGTTTCACAGTGAAATCACCACGTGAGTTGATGGACGGCCGGATGCCGGAGCCGAACCTGGAGACCGTGGGACTGCGTAGCAGCGCGCAGATAGACTTAGAGACCGCCTAGCGCGAATGCCTGACATTCGCCAGCTTTACAAGTGCATCGGCATGGTCCAGGAGCACCCGATCATCGTCGGCACTGGCCAGGTTGTGGCCGACCAAATGCAGGTCTGGCCGACGAATAAGCCGCTGATGGCTACAACATCGCGCCCACGCTCCTGTCCCATGGAATCGATGACTTCGTCGGGTGCGCCGCCGGAGCCGCTTCCGCGAGGAATAAGAAGGCAACACGGCGCGAGAACCTTGGCCTAAACAAATGCCGAATAGTTGCTTCGCCTGACCTGCCCGGGGAGTCGTCACATGCGCAGACCCGGATTCTCACCGAACCCACCGCGGAAGCGCTGTAACCCAGTGATCCGGCCGGCGACTCGCGCTTATTCCGCTGTTGCCTGGGGTAGTACGCCACGGGGGCCCTGGCGGTGGACACCGCGCAGCAGGGCACTGCTCAATGGAATGGACCATCGACTTGTGTGCCCTGTTGTTTTTCGCATTTCCTTTAACCGCTGGGAATGTTGATGAGCAGTTCGCGGTAACCGCGATATGGGGTGCTACCCCCGAGGGTTTTCACTGTGAAAAGGTCGGAAAGCCGCCAGTGGCGCCAATTACACACGGGCTGATTAAGCCTGGCAGTTCGATTCCTGTTTACGTACCGAGCTGCGTTTTGAACCCAGGCTCATCGAGGTGAAGGTTTTCACAGTGAAATAGAGAAACCGGACCCTGTCCGTACATGGGGGCGTGGCATTTTCACCGTGAAAAGCTCGACGCTAGGTTGAAGCCAAGCACGCTGCCGCGGATCACTCATTCCCATTAACGGACGGAGATCCTGGTCGGTTCCTAGTTGAACCTTTTGCCTTTTGGCCTCGTCAGCGTGAAGGGGTGCCTTTTCACAGTGAAAGCGGATGACACACCGTTCCGGCAGTGGGTGATGTGATCATCAAAGATGTAACGCGCATCCTATTATCTGTGGGCACTACCCAAGACCAGCCAAGTCATTTCACCGTGAAAAGGGAGGCGGAAATCTATGGGTATTCACAACAAGCACATTCCTGACACTGGTTATTGGTCTCGGCCTTGGCTGCCCCGCATAGCCTGGATCTTCTAGACAATGGCCGGTGCAGCACCTGTCTTGGTAAGGAGTCCCCATGTCGAAATGCCCGAGCGCACTTTCACCGTGAAAAGTTGCCATGATCGGTGCTTGGAAAAAATCGACCTTTCATTGTGCTGATGCAACTTGCCGGCGGCGCCGGTGATGTCAGTATCCCAGGAGCAGAACGAGACTTCTGAGCACGGCTCAGAGAAGGAAGAGATCAGTTGGAAGCCGATTACCTTTTCACTGTGAAACGACCCGTTCTTAGCTCCAGGGCCACGGCAATCGGCGGGAGCGCGTCGTGCTGTGAAATGGTGTGGCTAGGGAAAGAAGGGCTGATTGAGCGTTTCACAGTGAAAAGCATGACCCTGTGATTTATGCAGCATAAGGGCTATGCAGTGCGCAGTGAGCAGTGAGCAGTGAGCAGTGAGTAGTGTGAGGTGTGCACTGCATAGTGCACAGTGCGCAGCGTGCAATGAGCGCGGATAGAGAGCACTGGTGCCTGGTAGTCATGGGGAATGCGGCTTGTTTTCACAGTGAAACGCCGGAGGCAGGACGGAAAATTTTCACTGTGAAAAATAGGCAAGAGAACAAGAAGTGATGTGAACCAGGACGGAGCCTTTCACAGTGAAACTGAGAAAAACCCAACAATATCAGTGGATTAATAAGGGAAAGGCGAGGGCAGCCTTGCCGCCGGAGGGACCGGCGGCGGAAGGGACATTAACTACGCGTTTTGAGCATCTCCTCGATGTATGCGAGGACCTCTGCAGGATCAATGCCTTTGGGAGGGGTGAGAATCAACTTGCGCCCATCAATACGAGCGTCTAGCTGGGTACGCTCTTTGTAGTCGATCTGCCGCGGTGGGATTGGAGCTTGAGGTGACGTCTTGCGCCGAACCTCACCCTTGGCCCAGTTTATTGCACTGTCCTGGGAAGCACCTTCTTTAATTCGATTTGCTGCGGCCAGAACTGTCTCAATATGACCCTTGTCAGCCAATGCAACCATTTCGGAGACAACCCTGTTACCAATCAGGTCAGGATCTTCTTCCAGCAATGAAATGACACCCTCAGGCAGCTTGAAATAAGCAAGGCAGCGGCTGATCGTGGCCATGCTTCGACCGACACGGCGTGACAACTCCGCCTGGGACTGTACTACCTTGTCATCGAGAAGCTTCTTGTAACTTGCACCACGCTCGAATTCAGTTAGGTCTTCCCGGGCGTCGTTGTCCGTAACCGACAAGATCGCCGCTTCAGCATCCGACAGATTCCGGATGAGCGCGTAGATGTAGTCTTTGCGGAGCAGCTCATGAGCTAGGAACCGGCGCTCACCAGCAATGAGCTCGTATGTACCGTCAGCAAGAGGGCGAACGATAATCGCGTTGTTGAGGCCTTTATCTTCAATCGTGTTCGCGAGAAGGCCGAGTTTCTCGGGGTCAAATTTGCGGCGTGGCTGATACTTCCCGCGGCGTATGAGCGTCAATAGCAAGAACTTTGCCTCGCCTGGCAAGCGCTCGCCGCTCAAGAAAATGTCATCCAAGCCCGGCTGGTGCACGTGATCAGCATCAGCAACAGGAGCTCGTTCCAGCGGTTCCGCTGAGATGTCCCTTTCTTCATCAAGGTGCAGAGAACTGAGCACCTCACTCATCGGCCGGAGGTTAGCTTCCGGAATGACCTTCGGAACATGTACGCCTTGGATGGTAGCCGAGCCCTCAGCCGGCGCGATCACAGTAGGCTTGCCGATAGGGCTAGAACTCCTCATTTACCCTTCTCCAGGACTGTTTTGATGCGGCCAACCATTTCCTCGAACACATTGCGGAACGCGACCAAAGAATTCTCACCACCTTGTTTCCAGAGAGAAAGAGGTACGCCGTCTTCTAGGCTTTTCGAGTAGTCCTCGGAGTGGAAGAGCGGTTGTTCCGTAACCTTCCCTGGGAACAAACTGGACAAGCGAGCGAGGTTCGCTTGTAGGCGGGGGCGGTTGCGCATGTACATGGTGGGAACTGCAACGATCTCTGGAGCCCGACCGAAATCGGTGCTCATTTCATTGATCTTGTGCGCCAGTCGAGAGAGCGCACGGAAGGAGAATTTGTCCATACGGATTGGGCACAGCAGGAAATCAGCTGCGGCCAGGCTGTTCCGGGATAGCATGGTTCCAGAAGGTGCGTTATCCATGATGATCACATCATAGCTTGATAAGTCGCAGTGAGGGAGCTGACCTTTGCGAGCTCGTTCGATGAACAGTGAATACCGGAAGTCGGCACCCTGGGCGTTACGGAGCACAACGTCCATATCGTCCAAGGAATCGTAAGCTGGGATGAGGTGGGGGCCGTGCTCCCCAAATGGTTTTTTGATCACCTGGTCCAGGGTCATTTCTGGGAAGTTTCCGAGACGTATCAGGTTCCCGAGGTGGCCCTCTACTGCTCTGTCAGCAGGAAGGCCAAGCTCTACAAGCTCCTCGGTAGTCTGGTCAGGGTCATAGCCCAGCATGCTGGACACGTCGGCTTGAGGATCGTTGTCAATGATCAGGGTCTTGAAACCTGCCAAAGCGAACTCGATGCCGATATTGCAAGTGGTGGTAGTTTTCGCGGTCCCACCTTTTTGGACGTAAGTCGAGCAGGTGATTGGTCTCGAAAATCCTTTAGTGTTCCCATTTGCACGACGAATCGACGCAATCAGGAACATGTCAGCTAGCGTGTAGCTCCTGACCTCTACGGATCCGCGTGCGACACGTGCGATGTTGAGGTCGTGTTCCTTCTCGATGGCTTTGAGTGTCTGCGTGCTGATCATCAAGCGTTCAGCCACAAATTGTGGGGTGAAGGTTAGCTGAGTGAAATCAGTGAAGATGTACTGATCGAGTGGCGCAGCAGCTGAAGTCATGTGGTTTACCGAGGTCAGGTAGGTAGGATGACCGCATTTTCATACGAATCCATACGGTCAGACAAGAAAAAACGCATTTCTACCTGATAGAGATAGACCACTTACTGAAATCTGTCATCTGGTAGTGTCTGGGTTCAAACGCTGTCAACCAGATGATTTTGGGTAATTAACTGATTTAGCGACAAAAATATCGAGGGTAGGGCGCTCAGATGTCCGTAACGGAGAGGGCTCTATGCTGAGGACGTACACTGCAGGTATGAGAGTTGTTGGTCGCAAATGGTCGGACGATGCTTCATCCCTCACAGCAGCCGGGCCATCAGCGAAGGGTGGCCTTGGCTGCCACCGTCACTGATTCAACAACACTGAGGCCTGGAGAGATTTACCGGTGTAGTCGAGGGGTGCTTAGGGTTTGAACGACACCCGCATGCAAAGCGTCGTCCTCCGTATGCAGGTAACGACTGGTGGTTTCGATTTTGCTGTGACCAGCCAGAGCCTTGATCATCACCAGGTCACCAGTAGCTTTGGCAAGGTGACTGAAGCACGAGTGGCGGAGCCAGTGCGTTGAGGCCTCCTCAAGTCGATCGGCCAAATCGAACTGGCTGCGCTCTATTGCCAGGGCTGCAGCACGATGCATGATCTCTTTGACTGCTTTCAAAATGGTGTCGTTATGCGCGCGTTTGAGCTTTGAGTTCGAGGCGAGGAGGAGGGGGGTTGTGTCCTTCACTGGCACCTCACGTGACAACCCGAACGCGTGGCGATACTGCAACAAGTCCTCATAGAGGTCTTCGGATATCGGCACATCTCTAACCTTGTTTCGTTTGCCCAGCACCTCCAACCACAGAGTACCGCTTGCAGATCGCCGGATTTTGCCCATGGTAGCGCCGGTCGCTTCGAACGTTCGCACGCCGGTCATGTAGAACAAGCTCAACATGAAATGGTCGCGAGCTCGTTTGAGTGGGCTTTTTGTAGCTGCGATAGCCTCAAATGCCAAGCCTATGGCTGCCTCGGGAAGCAGCCGTTTGATCGTCAAGTCGACGTCGACTTGGGGCTTGGCCACGAGCGACACTGGGTTCGCTTTAAGGCGTCCACCCTGGATCATCCACTTGTACATGCTGCCGATCTGGATCAGGGCGTACTGCTGCGACGCTTTGCTAAGTGGTCCAGCGAACGGTCTCCAGTCTGGATGAGAGCGCTTGTGCTTTGTATGAGATACCCAAACCTCAGCCGGCTGTGGGTCAGCCATAAAGCCGATGTACTGGGTGATGTCCATCACAGTTATTTGGGAGAGCTGTTTACCCAGGGTGTGCAATGCCCAGAGGATGAACCGCTCCACTTCCTTCCGCATAACCCGTTTAGTCTTAGGGTTCGTTCCTTTGGCATGGAGCCACATCCAAGCTGCTTCGATGTCGTTATCTGCCTGGATCACATCGACCTGGTCAATGACGTCGACAGGCTCGCGATCAAGCAGCGCAACTTCTGACTTGGCCTGGAGGTACGGAATTCTGTGTATGGCTGGAGTGTTCGTGTTCATCGTAAGTCTCGCGTTTTGCCGTTGTAGACAAGCCAGTCGTCAATCTCATCGGGCTCGAACCATCGCTGCGAGCCTGATGGTGCTTCGCACTGGTACTCTTCCTGTACGCCTCCAGCCGAATCGACACCTTCCCGTGTTGCAACCACTACCAGAATGGACCCGAACGTCGCAAAGTTGTCGATCTCGCTGTCGACGACCAACTCGGCACCGCGGGATAGGTAGCGCCTCCAGCGATAGCCGTCTGTGGCGACCCCTGCGAACTCTTCGTCATCTTCGTCGTCATCATGATTCCAAGTGAAGGGCTTATCATCAGCTGCAGAGCTTGCGACCGCTACTGGCACCTCGATCGGTGCCTCTTGTACCTGAGTGAACTTGCGTTGCCGTTTGGCTGGTGGCGCCAGCACCATGCGAGCTGCTTTCACCGCAGCCTGTTCGTTTGGGCTCAGCGTTGGTAAAGCCCGGGCCAGGTCGTCCCATTTGAAGTCCCTGTCCTCGTCGGCAGCGATGCGGCTCATGTGCTCTGGACGAATTGACCAACGGCATGCCACATCAGCCATGCGCCAACCCTTATGTAGGATCAGTTGCTTGAAGTCATCTCGGGACAGCTTCCCAGGGCGCAAGAGCAGCAGCCCACGAGAAATCTTTGCATTTTTGGCTTGATCCACAGCGCAAGTCTTTTGTTGTGAAAGCCCTGATTTTAGGGGCATTAACGATGAAATCAAGTAGTTGGATGAGCCAGGTTGGTTGCGCCCGTTGAATCCTGAGATGAGCCCAGAAGATGGATTTTTTACGTGCTCCTGTGTGAAATCTGGCGATGTTAGCCCCTGCGAATTGATCAGAATCGACGTAGGAGCGTCTTCGGGGTCCGTACATCCCAGTGGTCGCCGCGGCTTATGAGCAAGGTACCGTGGGGCTCTGTCCTCGGAAGTAATACTGAGGACGTTTCCGGAACTGATTCCTGGACCGTTGCGTTCATCCTCCAAGTTCACGAATTACTTCCCGCCGTTGGCAGCCATGCCTCAGACGTCTGGATCACCGCCGGCGCACAGACTGCTCAACAAGACGGTTTTGCCTGGGCGTTTGACCCAGGAGCATCAGTGAGGCTTTGCCCATACAGCAGGTTTTCTGCAGCTGATCGGGCAATGATCGGGTTGCGGCCGCTCTGTGCTAGGGTTTGAAAGTGTCCATGGTTCGTTTCAGCTATGGTGCCCCGCAGATCCGGTGCTGCCTTGCTTTAGCATTTTTGGCCGTGGCTTCGCATTTATGGCTGACGTTGATACTTGATCTCCAGCGCAAGCAAATTTGTCAGAACCCCCTTGTTCATAGGGGTTAACGAGTAATCAAAAACGCCTCTTTGAAAAGCCAGCTACTGATAGCGATGCGCTTTTGGAGGGGCGTTTTTTCTTGCTTGAAAAAACTCGTGATAATCGGAGATATTCACGAATTTCCCAATTTCTTAATAAGAATCGTATGATAATCAATAAGTAATTGATTTTAACCCGGCGTCGCACTATGCTGCGATTTCCTCTGCAGCACGCTGTGCGCCGGCGCGTTGCGCTACAAATGATGCCGCCGTGGCCGGGGTTATCCCGCCACACCCATCACAGATTAAGGATTCGCCATGACGACCGCCGACGGAGTTCAACCTGACAAGCGCCTGGGCACACGTGAGCTGGTCCACCGTTATGCGAAAGAGTTGCTCGATGCTGGGCGTGAGGTTCGCCAGGCAGATATCCGTGAGTGCATCTTCATCCACCACGACCTCAAGGCCTCGCCGAACCTGGTCAACGAGGAGATCAAGAAATTCTGGAGCGAAATTGGCCCCGTGCTGAGTGCCAGATTGCGCAGACCTGGCATTCCTGACGCCGTGTGCGAAAAGCTCGATGAGATCTGGGATGTAGCCCTGAGCGCAGCCACCAGCTCTCACGAGGTTGAGCGCAAGGCGTTTGAGGCCGCCACTGCTGCAGCTGAAGCGACAGCCAAGGAATCGCGGGAGAATGAACTGACTGCTGTGTCAGCCCTTGAGGCTCAGCGCCGAGAGCTGGCCGGCCTCATCGCAGACAAGGAGCGCCTTACCGATCAGCTTGAACAGTCGAGTGCTGATATTCGGCAGCTTCGAGCTGAGCTAGCAGATCTGAACAAGAAACTAACTGCCTCAACCCAGGCCCATGGCGAGGAGATCAAGCGCCTGCAGGACGTGCACAACGGCGTCATTGAGCGTGCCCAGGACATGCATCGTGGGGAACTTGAGCGCCTACAGAAGCAGGTTCAAGCAGCAAACGATGCGACTGAATCCGCACGTGTGAAGGCCGAGTCTGCACGGATTGCCGCAGAGGAGCATCTTGAGAGAACCGAAAATCACCTGATGATGGAGACCGCCAGGGTTCGGGATGAGGAGAGAGGCAAAACAGAGAAGGTCAGCAAGGAGCTGCAGCATGCGTTGACGCTCGCTGATCAATTAAGAGTACAGCGCTCCAAGGCCAATGACGATGCTGCAGAGACCCGCGGTCGGTTGGAGGTTACCCAGCAGAACTTGAGCGCCCTAGAGGCACAGAACAAGGAGCTGCGTGAGCTGAACAGCACCCTGCAGGCTGCGCTGCTAGAAGGCTTTAGAGGTGGTAAGGCAGGAGCGACTGGCGAGGGTAAATAGTTTGCTGAATTGACATTTTGTCAATTTGTCAAGTACTTGTTGAATTTTTCTGATGAAGGGTGTTACCGTATTAATGCACCTCCCTGGTGCGCCCATTCTATGAGGAAAAAATTTATGTCAGCGACGCGTATGACCAACAGGGTCTCTCATTTGAGCTCCATTCTCAAACACCTCGAAGAAGCTGCCACTCGCAAGGTTATCTTCTTCGCCACTCCCAAATCGGGTGGCTCCTGGACCGATGGTGCGGAGAATACTTGGCCTCTGATGGCAGCATTGGTCGAGGATTCTGGGGGCAATTACAGCGTTTACGATGGTGTTTTTCTGACTGTCGCTTCTCCCCACCGCTACGCGGAAGTCGAGCAAGTGATGGATGCTGCTTTGAAGGCTGATCCCGGTAAGGTGTACTACGCACCTGAACCCATTCCCTTCACGTCCCAGATGAGTGAAGCCGCAGCTGCTGATGTGATGCTGTCGGTACAAATCAAGGAATTTAACCAGGTGTCGCGGGTGCAGTTCTTCAAACTGCTCAGCAACATGAGCGAGCGGCAATTTGCTGAAATGAACGAGTGATCATGGCTCCCTGGCTTTCTTGATGTCGGCCAGGGAGTCATGATCACAGCCGGCAGCTCATCAAAGGTCCAGCTGCATCGGCGCCACCGGAATGCCCACCATTACCACGCCTGGCTTAGCCTCGACAGTAGGCAACTTCTCCGCCCGAACCAGCGTGCTCAATTTCAGTTTTGGGTCGTAGGCCATCAGGTCCGACTCCAACACGTAATCAAATCCATCCCTTGTCCCACAGATCGGTATTTCTGCCGCTTTTATTGCTGCGCGGATACTCTCCAGCTGTTCAGCAGGGCCTGGCTTTTTCTTCCTCGGTGCTACGAATGCGGTGAAGTTGGCGCCCGCTTCTTCAAGAGCCCTGAGCGCCGCGGCTTCGGCAGCAGGGCTAGTCCTTTTAGTTGGAGTTGCATCAGGATCAGGTATGGCTACCGCCACCGGCGTTGGTATGCCTGGATCAGCATCGGTCTGTATGAGCGAAGCGCCCGGCCCTTCCTTTCCTGCAGTTGCATTCACCGTGTGCTCGGCTGTGTCCACGTTCGAGGACTCACTGAGCGCGAAGGCGCCGAACACATCATCCACATCATCGACGTCATCACTCCCTGAGTGCCCAGGTACTATGGTGAGGAAATCTTCCTCCAGTTCCACCTCCTGCCCAGGGCCGAACGAGCTGAGCGACAAGCTCTGCAGGTCCTCTTCTAGCAAGTCGTCATCTGCACCACCACTCATCAGCGGGTCATCATCATCCTGCGCCGCTAGCGATTCAGCGGACATACCGAGTTGCGTTCCTGGATCGTCACTGTGCTCGGACTCACTGCTTGCGGCGCCGACCAGCGCAGATGTTGAGTGTTCGGTTGAGTCGATTGTTGGAGCATTCGGTTGTGGGACGCTCGCGGTATCAGCTGCGGGTTGACTAATCCCTTCATCAGGCCGAGCTTGAGGTGCAGGTGCAGGTGCAGGTGCAGGTGCAGGTGCAGGTGCAGGTGCAGGTGCAGGTGCAGGTGCAGGTGCAGGTGCAGGTGCAGGTGCAGGTGCAGGTGCAGGTGCAGGTGCAGGTGCAGGTGCAGGTGCAGGTGCTGGTTGCGGCTTCGGCTTCTCTTCTTGCTTGCCGGCGATGTTCATCTTCGCGGCGATCTCAGCGCTGAATCCACGGGCAACGATCTCCCGAAGCGCATCTGCTTCAGTGATTCCCAAATTGTGAGTGAACAATGGGCGCTCGATATCCAGCTTTGTACCCATACTGGGTAGTCCACTGAGGCCCGCAAGCTCGGGAGTGGTGGCAACTGGCACTACAATGATGCAAGGTTCCCAGGTAGTCAGGTGAGCTCCCGTTTGTGCGTTGCGCAACGATACCGAGTACATCGGCAAAAACCGGCTCATATCGGCGTGATTATGTCTTGAGTACAGCAGCCCCTTCTCCTGGAGCGTCGTCATCAGGTTGAGGGTCATTCGGTACCGGCCATCACCCTCCTCCAACGACCAACCCATTTTTGCCAAGATGAGAGATCGAAGCTCCTTTTCCCGGATGACGATAAGTCCATCGTGTTTCTGAGCAATTTTCAGCGTGGTATCTTTGGCCTGGTCACCGGTGCCGTTAACTCTGCCGTACTCCGTCATGATCTCGACGAAGCTGTGATAAATGGCGTTGGACTCGTCCTCAGAGATCTCGTGATCACTCAACGTCTCAGTGATGCACGACTCGGCCATGCCGGTCTTCTTGTCCGCGAGGATTAAAAACTCCATGAGGGCTGTCATGCGGTCATCCAAGCTGAGTCCATTGCGGTCAACAGGGAAGTCACTTGGGTGGTGGTAATGAGCGATGACCAGGTTCACGGCTTGTCGATCGCGTGCAGGCAGGGCCCAGTATTCCGGGAAGCGAGCAAGAATTCTCGCACCCAGCGCATCGTGGGAGATGCGGTTGTCATCCTGCGGGGTGAGCGCTCCACCCTCCTCCTGTGTCATAACACTGCCGTCTGGTAGAAGCTCATAGGCCTCCAGCTTACCGATGTCGTGCGCTAGGCCCAGAATGGGGATCAGCGGATCGGTGGCGTCAAACCGGTATTCCTTGTTCTTCAGATCGATGATTTTGAATTTGGGCTTGCCTCGGGCCTTTACATAAACTCCATCGAACACGTAAGCGCCAGCATCCTCCAGTGCGGTGTCTGCCACGGCCAGACAGTGCTCCCAAAGCCGGCGATTACCGTGTCCCCCCTTGCGATGAGATGCGGGGAAGTCCGCATGTGCGGAATAGGTATCCCAAATGGCCCAAAAAAACGCTACATGGGCTGGCCACTTTTTCTCATTGGCAGCAACCCAAGTCAGCACTTTTTTACTGTTGATGGGTAGACGTTTTGACGGTGCCTCGATGCGAGGTAGCGCCGAGGTGGGCATAGGAACCTTGCCGAGCGTAGATCGGGCGCCGTTGAGGATGTTTCCTTTCTTGCCGGCGTATAGCTTGTTCAGTGCTGACAACCTGGTGAACCAGATAAACCAGACGCCGATGAACAGGCCGGAAACAACTCCCAGGATCCAGTGTGAGATGTTGTAGCCCACCAGCGGCCAGCTCTCTAAGAACTCCATCGGAGAACCGCCAAAGGCCCGGGCAGTGAGTAACAGCCACCAGAAACCGAACACGATGGCAGTGGCGCGAATGACCTTGTTGTTGGCGTTCAAAGGAAAGCTCCGCTCTCTTTCTGGATCGTTGGTAACGGCGCTCCGTCAGAGCTGGCTTGTTGGTCCTTAGGTACCGGGGTGCCGTTATTGTCCTTCAAGGTTTGAGAGCACCCTCCGCCCCCTTTAACGAAGCCACTGCACCCCCAGAAAGGCGACTTGCCGGCGTTTCGCAGGTACATGGGTTTGCCGCAGAGGTCGCATGGAAATGACTTTGGCCGCTCAACTGGATCGCCGTCCCGATCGTTCATGGTGTGATTGCACTGTTCTCGATCGACGCAGGCCCAGAAGTGCCCTTTGGCGACTTTGATTTTGCGCATGCCTCCTTGGCATTTCGGGCAGGACACGACATTCCCTTTGGAGTCTCGGGTGTTCGCAGTGGGGTCGAAGTAAAACTCTACCTTCCCGGTGTCGAGCAGCTTCAGGCCGGCCTCGAACTTGGTCGATTTCTTTGGATTGACAAAGCCCTTGAGCCCAAGCACCACCTTGTCGCGGAGCAAAGTTTCGGCTTCCGATACCTTCAACATGCGACTGGCAATCTCTCGCCATATAGAAAAGCCACACTGGCGCTCGCACATGAACGTTCGGGCCTGGATCTCAATTGCACCGCCGCAGGTGGGACAAGGGGCAACCAGCTTCTTGACCTGGACACCTGCATATTTGTTTTTGATGGTGTCGAGGATCCCTGTCGTCAGGTCTGCAAGCTCGGACTTGAATACATCTCGGTTGTATGCGCCCTTTTCCATCTGACGGAGCTTGTGCTCCCATTCCCCGGTGAGGACTGGCGACGTGAGAGCATCGATGCCGTTGTCGACCAGGAAGCGGTAGACAGTCATCCCCTTCGCACTAGGAGCGAAGTACTTCTTCTGCTGGATGAGATAGGGTTCTTTCTTTCGGCCGGCACCGTCCTTGGTGGATTGGAGCGATTCGATCATTGCAGAGCGCGTGACCGGTGTTCCTAGCCCCCGCTCTTTCATCGCCTCACGAAGGTCCTCCTCCTCTACCAGGCGCCCTGCCGTCTCCATCGCGCCCAGCAACGTATCCTCGGTGTACCGTTCTGGAGGCTTGGTTTTGAGCATCTTCAGCTCGATGCCCTGAGGAGTGACTGTTTCACCTTTGACGTACCGTGCGAGCTCCTTCTTGTCGTCGGAATCACCATCTCGATCGGTTGCGTCCTCGACGATCCCTGCCCCGTAAACCACCATCCAACCTGGGGACACAAGCACACGACCAGTCGACCTGAAGATTTCGTCAGCCACCGTGGTAAGCCGGACCGTAACCGAATACTCTGCTGCTGGATGAAACACGGCAAGAAAGCGTTTGACGATCATGTCGTAGATTTTCTGAACGTCCGGCTCAAGGTCCCCAGCTCGCTTTCCGGTTGGAATGATAGCGAAGTGGTCCGACACCTTCGTCGAGTCGAAAATCTTCTTGTTGGGCCGGACCCAACCTTCATCGAGCACGCGCTGCGCGTGATCTTCATATGGGGTACCACCAAACATCCCCATGACCTTTTTCGTGTCGCTAATAGCGTCATCGGGTAGGTAAGCAGAGTCAGTTCGCGGGTAGGTGGTGAGGCTGAGCTCCAGGTAAAGCTTCTGGGCAATCTCCAGTGTGTAAGCTGCAGAAAACCCAAGCTTGCGGTTGGCCTCACGCTGTAGCGAGGTGAGGTCGTACAGCTTCCCGGGGCCTGTCTGGGCTGGCTTGACCTCATCCACAACACTGCTCGGAGCTACCCCAGAGCACTTGCTGATCAGCGCATCGGCCTTTGCTCGATCCATGACCCGGTGCTGGGAGCCGCCTTTGGCCTCGGACGTCTGTGGTGCCAACCACTTACCGGTGTATTTTCCAGCCGCAACCCCAAAGCTCCCATGGACCTCCCAATAGGGAACCGGCCGGAAGGTCAAAATAGCCAGCTCCAGAGCACAAACCAAGGACAGCGTCGGGGTTTGCACGCGGCCAAGCGGGAATATCTCGGCTTTTGCGGTCTCTCGCTCATAGAGGCGAGAGATGCCCCGACTCGCGTTGATGCCGACAATGAAGTCGCCTTCGCTTCTGATCTCAGCTGCCATGGCGAGGTTGTCGAATTCTGCGCCTGGCTGCATGTTCTTGTATGCCTGCCGGATGGCGTCATCGACCATCGATCTCATCCACATCCGGAGCATTGGCTTGGTGCATCCAGCCATTTTGTATATGAGCCGAAAAATCAACTCGCCTTCCCGTCCTGCGTCGCATGCGTTCGCAACAGCGGTGACGTCCGGGCGGCGCATCAGGCGTTGCAGTACGTTGTAGAACTTCGCTTTCGGCTCGATCACCCTGAGGTCGAATTGATCTGGGATTACAGGCAAATTGCCGATGTCCCGCCCGGCCTTGGCCATTTCCTCGGAGTGGATTTCAACCAGGTGGCCGGCCGCGGGGGCGAGAATTGCATTCTCGCTCTCAAGCCATGTTTCCACTTTACTGAAGCCTCCGACCGCTTGCGCGATAGAGACCGCTACGGTTGCTTTTTCAGTGATGATCAGTGTCTTGCCCATCGCGGACTAGCCTTCTAATGCAGAATTACATTTCTCGTGCAGTAGCCGGCATGACTGGACAGCTGCTGCGCGAGAAACAAAAAAGCCACCGACTCCAGTGCTGGATCTCGATGGCTTCGCGAAACGAGGAGAAGCAGCCGCGGCCTATGCGCCCTGCTGCTCATCTGGGGTTGCAGGCTTGCTCGCCGAGCCGGAACCAAAGGCCGAGGCGAACATTGCGCTGCGCTCGGAATCAGGTTTCGGCTGAGGCGCCTGGGTGCCGTGGCCCTTGAAAAGTTCTGCGGCCCAGCCAGGTACGATCTTGATGTGGCCCGAGTCCGGGGTCACTGGGCCAGGCATGTCTTTGGCTTGAATGAAGGGCAACTTGGACACCGCGGCGACCCCGGTTTGCTCGTCCGGCAGGGAAATGGCCTTGACGTCCATTCGGAATTCGCCGTTGACGATGATGGGCATTCCGCGGGCGAGTTTCTCGGACAGTGGTTGCAGGTTACGGCCATACCACCGAACAGGGATGCAGGCATCGGTGTCTTTCGATTGCCGAATTAGCACGACCAGGCGGTCGTTGATCGGCGTGCCGTCTACTGGGTGTTTACGGTTGCGCTCCAGTGACTTTGCCTGAATGAAGCCAGCGATACGGATCTGGTTCGAGGCGTTCTTGTTGAGCTCCATCGCTTTCCAATCGAACGAATCGCGACGGTCTTCAGTGCCGGAGCCGGGCTGTTTCTCCAGCTGTGCTACAGAATCCGGGGTGCCGGAGTCCTTTGCGGCGGCATGCACAACAGCATCCCATTTCCGCATGAAGTCGTCTCGAAAACGCCCACCGAGGTGCATCAGGTTTGGGGCTTCGAAACGGATGCTCTTCACCCGGGCGATACGGTCATCCCCCTGCATGGCGCCGTCGGTGTGCACGAATGCCATGATGAGGTCCCACTCCTTGATGTCCTTAGGAATAGGCGACTTTTTGGGATCGTAGTGGACAGGGAGCATGTGGTTTTCCGACCGGGTCTGCTGGATGTAGCAGATTCCGTTGACCGGATCATTCAACCGCAGGACGCCGGCAATGTAGCCAGAGTTGAGCATCCCGTTTGGATACGAATAGGAGTCAGGCTTCCGCTTTGCGTCCTGGGGCAGCATTGAGTACCTCGATACGTTGAATGGCTTGGTTTTCTAAAGAATACGCAACACGTACCAATAATACAAGGTGAATCAGATTGCACTCATGGCGCCCGCCGCGGTCAGAGAGCTACGGTCATGGGGGAGAAATCGAGCCAAAAAGTCTCTTTTTCCACCGGAACAAGAGATTTGAATCTTGTTATTAACTGTGTAGAATCTTTTTTCAATTTATACTGGATTTCTCTGCTTTATTTGTTTAGAGAGCGTCCTGAATCGTGTTAGACGCCGCGACCAAACTGGAGCCGCACAATGCCCAAAGCTAGCGACAAGACCGCAAATGAATCGACAGGACGGCGGTCTGCGCCCGCCAAAGCACCGGCAAAGCCACCTGCTAATGCTGCGGCGAAGCCGGTAGCTAAAAAATCTGCTGCAAAAACGCAAGCCAATCAATCTGCCGCTGCGCCTACGAGAGCTCGTGCATCTGCAAAGGCCAAAACAGCAGCACCAGAAGATAAGGCAGTTGCAGCCATCAAGACTCGGAACACTATGCCAGGCTCCCGCCTCGTCAAGATGATCAAGAAGGTTATCGTTGATCGTGGGCTACCTGATCGTGAAATTGCAGATGTCATGGGTATCACGGTCATATACTGGAACTCCCTGGCTAACGGGAATCGGCAGATACGATCGCTCGGTAAGGAAAAGCTGCAACTGGTAGCTGACTTCCTTGGCCTCCCCCTCATTCAGGTTTACAACCTGGCTGATTTCTTCACGCCAGAGGATTTTGTTTACAAGAAAGATCTTGATGAGCAACTCTGGCTGTCAATTGAGAAGATGGGTAGCGATCCTACCTGGGCTGGTTACATCCCGAAGAAGGAAGAATGGGAGCAAACCCCTCTCTCTGTTCGCATGACCATGGTGTTGCTCTATGAGCAGCTCTCTGGACGCCAGTTGTTGGCTAAGGCAGAAATTGAGCTACCTGGTATTCAAGCCCCACCTTCTGCATAAATTCCAGAAATAAAGAAACCCCGGTCATTGACCGGGGTTTTTTGTAGGTTAGAAAATGAACGTAGCCGCTGGTGGCTGCGACGTTGTTTCTGATGGTTCGGCCTTTTCCGGCTCTACCATGGGTTTTTCAGGTGCAGTCTCAAAGAAACGATTCTCTTCTGTTTTGCGGGCAGCTGGAAGTGGCGGGACCACAGAGACTTCAGGAACGATAGTAACCTCATTTTGATCTGCCTCAGACGGAGTACCTTCAGATGTTGATGTACTGAAGAAAACGTTTGTTTCAGAATGTGGTGGCGCTAAATCGGCAGTTTCTACAGTCAACGGATCAAACTCGGTGGCGTGTTCTCCAAGGATTTTTTCAGGATCCATGCAGAATGACAGCAAGCTAGATACTTGAATGTATGCAACTCCTTCAATGCTAGGACCGGTAGGTACAGCAGACAAAACCGACGCGCACATTTTCTCCAAGTTGGAAAATTTACTTGAAAGCACGCTCATGGCTTCAGCCTTGTCCTGAACCCGACGGATCAGCCCCAAGATTCTTGAAGTGGTTTTACCGTTGCCCTTACGAGTCCAAGAGCGATTTACGTCCTCGGCAATCTCTAAAGCTGCCTGCCCGACTAACCCTTTGACCTCCTTTTGAAGCGCATCGCCTTCACCAAAGTAGCTGGTGTTACTGATGCGAATAGCCGAAGTGTCGAAAGTTAGCAGTCTCTCCAGTACAGAGACCTGTGGAGCATGCTGACGGATCAAGTCCGCACGAGATTTGCCGCCTTGCGTTGCAACAGAGTTAGCTGGAGACTCAGCCCAATCCTCCACAAGTTTTGGAAGAGCCTTGAGGAAAGTTGCTTTCTCCGCTAGATACTTTTCTTTGATCGCGTTGAGAACCTTTGCAAGCTCTTGGGCGTGTTGAGTAGGAACGAAGTATCCGCGAATTCGGTTGTTTACTTTTCGTGAGACCCCTACTTTCAGGATCTCCCGCTTTGCCTCCGATCGGTACTTGTTCACCCAAGCGAAGGACCCTGATGGCAGCATACGTCCAACCTCACGAATGAAATCGTCCCCATCAACTGTCTTCTCACCGGTGCTACCTCCAATGATGTAGTCAAAAAGCACCACGTCCTGAAGGATGCTGATGCCCAAGTCATCGGTTTGATTGGTCGTGCTCATGGTGGCTCTCCTGAAATTGAAAGAACGGGTCCCTTGCGAAAGACCCAGTGACAGGAGATGCCTCACAGGCACCCATAAACGAAAAAACCCCGGCGAGCCGGGGTTTAGTGGAGCGTTAGACAGTTCCGACAACGGTGGACCAAGCCGCCAAGATCGACGCAGCCTCATCATGTTGAGCGAAGTCAAGAACAGTCACTCGGAGTGCCATTTTCTGGCTTTCTTCAGTGGTTTTCCCCATTTGCATGAGCAGCCTGTAGTTCATGGCCCAATTCAGTACATTCCGAGTGGTGATCGTGAAGTTAAAGGCCATACCGCCGGCGCCGGCATCCTCCGTGAGCGCAATAAAGTTGGCTCTGATCTTGCTGGCCAGGGTAGCCATCGCATTCGCGATTACCTCTGGGGTGCCAGTTTGCTCAACAATGAGTTTGGCCTCGCGGCTTTCCTCCATGTAGGTGCAGTACATGACGTTGAAGCGGTCCATTGTGGCGATGTTCATCCTCTTGGTGCCCCTGTAACCGGAAGCGCTGCCCCCTTTCCCGCCGGCTGACCCGTTGCCATTCGTATTGCCGGTTGCCGCGATCAAGCAGCCCGGAGAGATCTGAATCACCTCACCAGTCTGATCGAGGACAATTGGCTTCCCGTCAAGGATGCCGTTGAGACCCATTTGAATCTGCGGCGGCAGCTGATCGAACTCATCCAGGAGCAGGATGGAATTCGGAGTTTTAGCCCATTTACACACTTTTCCGTAGATCCATTTCATACCCTCAGGCCCGCACAATTTCCAGCTCCCAAAGAGGTCAGAGATCGTCGTTTCTTCGGAACACTGGACGGTGAAGACCGATCTGCCCGTACGGGATGCAAAGGCCTCCACCAACGTGGTTTTACCGGCGCCGGTTGGTCCATAGATATAGGTCGCTTTCTTGATGGAAGCCTTGAAAAAGTCCTGTGGAAGCCCTGCTGAAGCGGCCCAGAGGATCAACCGCGTGAGCAGTTCTTCGTCGAAGCTGTAAGGAACGACTTTTGGCGTGAAGGGGGTCTTAGCAAAGATTTTGGTTTGCATACCATCAAAAAATGGTGCTGTTGTACCGAAAACCTGTGGTGCTAAACGAACCTCTATCGGATTGAGGGTGTCGATTACAGCGTTGAGTTGTGGGTCATTGATGGAGTGAAAAGCAGTCATGGTCGAATCCCCAGTAGGCAATGGATGGCCTCTTGCGAAGGCCTGGTACAGAGGGATGCCTAACACGCTAGTAGAAGCATAAAAAAACCGGACTCCAAGGAGTCCGGCTGGTCTTTCGTTTAGGCTCTATACAATCCCTGCTTCAGTGCTGCAAAGACAGCTGTCGCAAGGTCGGTATCAGATTTTGCTACCCCGCAGGCCATGCCTGCATCCAGATAGCGTTTAACATGATCATCACCGATCAGGACGAAGCGTACCTCGATCCCCATCAATGCAGCCTCCTCAACGGCGGAGCGCAGCACGTCGCTGTTCCCAGGATCCCCATCAGTGACCACAATCAGGATTCGTCGAGCTTCCGGTCGATCGATGAGTTTCTTGAGCGCCCAAACCACTGCAAGGTGGGTTTTCGTTCCACTTTTGGGAATTGGCTTGTACCGCTGCAACGTGCCGGCCCAGCTTTCTTCAAATGCGTGCCATTCCCGTACCACCGTGTTGTACGTAGCAATTCCAAAAGGGATGGACGAATTGTTCAACACCTCACCAACTGCAACCGAAACACGGTTGCAAGCTTCCTGTGCAGTTATCCTATTGTCGCTCTCATTCTTTTCAGGGATCGAGCCGAACTTATTACCCATGGATGAACTTTCGTCACCTAACAGGTAAAAACAAGTGTCAATCTCCTCTGCCAACTTTCTTTTAGTGAATATTAAATCATCACCTACAGCGGTTCGCCATAGTTTCCGGGTGTTGAGTCGCCCTTCACTTGCAGCCCATACCTCGTTTTGTGTGATTGTTTCAATGAGATCTTCAAAAGTTACTGACAGCATCGCAGCAGTCTTCTGAGCGCCAGCCCGAAGAAGGCTTCGATTTTCAAATGAGCCTCCAGCCTTTGAAAGACTCAATTCCTGCATCTCGTTTGAAGCATCTGGTTGATAGCCCCCCGACCGATTCTGGCCGACTCCAGGCAGACTAGAGCAGATGACATCTTCCAAGCCTTTTGCATAGCTTCCACAATCACTCTGACTCGCGTTAAGTACATGATTGATTGCGTCGGAGATATCTCCAGCTTTGGACGGTTGTCCATTACTACCTGATTTTGCTGGTGAGCCGGGTTCTCCTTGTGGTTCGGACTGGTTATCAGATCCTGGTTGCGGTGCACTCTGTTGTTGGTCCTTCGTTAATTTGAGCAGCTCGACAATTTCGTTAGCGGCATTATCCGCACCCTGAGTATCTGGTGCATTGCAGCCCTTTATAGCAATTGCCTTTACTTGCTCAACCAGAGGCGCACCGAATGTTGCAACAGCCAGGGCGCGATACTCAATAGCGAAATCCTTTAGGCAGGTTTGCTCAAGAAGCTCACTACGAAGCTCAGTGACCAACCAGGAGACCAAAATGGACTGAGGTGTTTCCTGACCTGCGACTGGGCCATGAAAAGTCCCTCTTTTCACCAGGATTTTTAAGGTGTTGTGTATGTTGTTGTTGGCTCCACGGAATCGCGGCTTTGCCAACAGCTCGCCGCGTGGATCTTCCAGGACGTTCTGCAACGTTCCAGAGATATCCGGTTTCATCACAACGGAGAAGTCGGTGTGAAGGCCATGGCACAGGATTTCATGATCGAGTAGACCTTGGATAAGTTCTAGATCTTCATCAGTGCCCATGGCTGCGGTCAACGGCAAGGTAAGGAGCAACCCACCAGCTGCCTTATGATCCGGGCCAATTGAAGCAGTTGTGATATTCGCCCAGATGACACGTACCCGCCGACCCAGCTTGTTCGCTTCCGCGATCAGCAGATGGGTGTAGAGGTAAATGTGACGCATCGAGACGTTGGACGTTGCAGGAAGCTGCGCTTGAACGAGAGTCATGGATTTCCCCTTTTTCGAATGACGGCATCGGCTATGCCTACGCCTTACAGAGGGGAATGCTCGACACGTGACTAGAAGATCAATCTTCGGCTAAGGAAATTCTGAAAAAGACTTCCTGATTTGGCAAAATCTCCGGATACCAGTCGCCGAGCTTCTCGATGATGAAACAGATGTCCTTCGCCGACGCCGAGTACGCCGGCAAGCGCAAGCAGACACGCAAGGAGTTGTTCCTGATCGAGATGGATCAGGTGGTGCCCTGGAAGGGTTTGATTGCGCTGATTGAGCCGCATTACCCAAAGGGTGAAGGTGGTCGTCCGGCCTACCCATTGATGGCGATGCTGCGTGTACATCTGATGCAGAACTGGTTCGGCTACAGCGACCCGGCGATGGAAGAGGCTTTGTATGAGACGACCATTCTGCGTCAGTTTTCTGGTCTGAGTCTTGAGCGAATCCCTGACGAAACCACCATTCTCAATTTCCGCCGCCTGCTGGAAAAACACGAGCTGGCGACCGGAATTCTCGGCGTCATCAATGGCTATCTGGGCGACCGTGGCCTGTCGTTGCGTCAGGGCACCATCGTCGATGCCACCCTAATTCATGCCCCCAGTTCGACCAAGAACAAGGACGGCAAGCGCGATCCCGAGATGCACCAGACGAAGAAGGGAAACCAATATTACTTTGGTGCCAAAGCCCATATCGGGGTCGATGATGAATCTGGCCTGGTGCACAGCGTGGTGGTCACGGCGGCCAATGTTGCGGACGTCACGCAGGCCGGCAAACTGCTGCACGGTGAGGAAAACGTGGTGTGCGCCGATGCGGGTTATACCGGGGCCGAGAAGCGCGAAGAGCACGCGGGACGCAAGGTCATCTGGCAGATTGCAGCCCGTCGCAGCACTTACAAAAAGCATGGAAAACGCAGTGCACTGTACAAAGCGATACGCAAGATCGAGAAAGCCAAGGCTCAGGTTCGCGCCAAGGTTGAGCACCCGTTTCGGGTGATCAAGCGCCAGTTCGGTTATACGAAGGTGCGCTTCCGAGGCTTGGTGAAGAACACTGCACAGATGGTGACGCTGTTCGCCCTGTCGAACCTGTGGATGGCACGCCGACATTTATTGGCAAACGCAGGAGAGGTGCGCGTGTAATACAGGAAATGGCTGCGGCGCAGTGGCTTGCAGTAGCCGATGGGCCTGAAAGTCGAAGGGGATTGACCAAATTTCGACGGGCGTCGTTTTTTGAAGTGCTGATCGTTCGATAACCGGTAAATATCCGGCTATTTCAGACCATCCCTAATGGCAGCTCGATGCCATGCTTTTGCAACTGTTCGCGAAGTGCGCCCTGGAGGTCCTTCATGAGTGCCAATCCGTCGAGGGTAGGCGCTGCTAGCACTGCTGGCGCCGGCGTCTGTGAATGATGGTCGAAACTCGGCTGTAAGGTCCGGTCTTTGGCTTTGTAGCGGGCCACGTATTCCTCAACGATGTCACGCAAAAGCGCTGACGATGTGAGGCCAGGGTGGGATGATTGCGACATCTCAGCAACGATCGCCTGGAAATCTTCCTCTGTTGTACGACTCACCCTAGTCGACAATGGCTGATCAGCACTCTCACGGCTTGCGAAGTTGATTTTCTCTGCCTGGCCGAGGTAGGGCTCCAAAATCGGTGCCATCAGGTCTCGTACTGCCTCGTCATCCACGTACTGGAAGCATTGGATCTTGACGGTGCGACTCAAGAAGCCAACGAGAATGGGAGAGCTCTCCACGGCCTGAAGCAGGCGCAGCTCCGCAACAGCGTCATTAGCATACTTCCAGATGGTAGGCAGACTGATTACATACATGCGGCCGACGTCGCGGGCTATGTCCCCGGAGAGCAGTCGCTGGTAAATCGCTACCTTGACAGCGAGCGGTGTTGATTTCGCGGCCAATTTGTCACCCCCTATCCTATTGCTGACCCGGAATGAGGCCCGCTTTTACTGCACCAGACGTTATGTCACTGTTGCTGAGCCGCAAGCCCCAGAACAGGGCACGCGTTGCACCAGACTGCGTTTCACCATCTTGGCTCAGATCACCATAGCCGCGACTTTCTGCATCCATTTCCGCCAGCACAAACCCGTCATTGCACTCCGTCAACAACCGCAAGCGAGATGAGGCTGATTGTTTGATGGGGTTGGGAAGATACATGATGAAGTAGCCTCGGCCACCTTTACGAGCCACTCGGCCGCGAAGCTGGTGCAACTGTGCGACGCCGAAGTGCTCCGGGTTAACTGCAATCAGCAGGGTCAGGCCCGGAAAGGTTACCCCTACCTCAATCACCGTTGAGGCGACTAACAGTTTGATCTGCTTGGCTTTCATCCTGTCTATGATGTCAGCTTTGGCTGTCTCTGGCAGCCCACCATGAATCATCGCGGCATCGTCACCAAGGATTTTCCTGAATCGTTCGTAGGCGTTCTCCACAGCGTTGCGAGTGTCAGCCTCACCATTGACGACTGGGTAGATGAATGCGACCTGCCCACCTTGCTTGATGATCTGCATCACCAGTTCATGCAGCTTCTGCCTGGCGTTGTGGGTGATGATCCTGGTGACGATTTCCCTCGGTACCGGCGTAGTTCTCAGGATTGAGATCGGAAGCCCACCGAGCTTAACCAGCGCGACAGTTCGGGGAATCGCGGTTGCAGTTGCTTCAAGGTAGTTGGTGTGGGCCGCGATGAGTTGACTCCGCTGGGCCACAGAGAAGCGTTGTTGCTCGTCAGCGATGACCAGGTCGAAGACTATCCCTGCCTTTTTGGCGGCTGAAAGAACTGCAGTTGTGCCTACCACGATTCCGGCAGTCAGGTCAATGTGGGCCTTTCCAATCGGACCAACAACAGTGACAACCGGGATCTCGTAAAAGAGGCTGCTCAACTCGGCCGCCAGTTGCTGCGCCAAGATTTGTCCGGGCGCGATAATCGCAACCTTTGCCCCCGCGAGGTAGCTTGCCGCAGCTGGAACCATGAAAGTGAATGACTTGCCCGTGCTGACATCGCCCGACAGGATGCGCTGCATCGGATATGGCGACCTGAGGTCTGACACGATCTCGTCGATGGCTTGAAGCTGATCGGCGGACGGAGAGAAAGGAGCACGCTTGATTAGGTCAGCAACTTGGGCTCGGTCGATTCGCAGGAGGGCACCTTTGACTGCTGGTCGGTTGCGATGTGCCTCAACGCGATTAACAAGCGCCTGTATGCATACGGCCTTGGCAATCCTCACCGCCTCCTCTCCCTCCCGCACTGACAGAGGGGTGTGCAGGTTACGCAGCAAATCAGCAGGGTCGACAAGGCCTGTCAGCTTCCGAAAGTCATCTTCGTGCATGAGTGCCTGTTCTAGAAGTAGGCAGGCTGCCTCGTTGATGTGTGCCATAGCCGCAGTGATAGCTTCACCAAGAACCTCAGCACTCACCTGATTCTGCTTTCCCTGGTAGACGGGCATCACACGTCCAATCATCGAAGAGGGTATGACCATTGGGTTGGACATTGAGAGTCGGCCCTCATAGGTGACCACCTCGCCGTAGGTGTGCACAGTGGCGCCAAATTCGTACCCCATCCAAGGTTCGATCGAAGGCTTACCAATCAAGTTGATGTGCAAGCGCTGACCCCGCCCGTCGACCAATTTGACGAATCCGCGGAACGCCCCCTTGACCTCATGCAGAGCAGCGCCGGCACGGTCATAGATAACTCGCTCGATCAAGGTCAGCGACATGTACGAGGCAAGCCCAGTGTCGGGCAGGGGGAGCACCTCAATGGGGTCATGAAAATCCCTGTATTCCTTCGGCACCGTCAAAAGGCACTCGGGCAGCGATGTGAATCCCAGGCGTGTGAGTCGGCCTATGTCATGCATAATCAGATTTCATGAGCTTATGATCGAATATGGATAGTCACGCGTAACTATAACCCATGAGTATCAAAAAGCGCTCCCCTAGGTCCAGGATAGGCACAAAAAAGCCCTAGACGATGGATGTCGTGTAGGTTCACAGAAAAGCTGCACGCTTTCACAAATAGATGACCGGCTGGGCCCAAATCTTGGTCTCCGCCGGTCACCATCAAGCCCGCATTAGCGGGTTTTTTTTTCTTCCGATTCCTGTGGGCACCCTGCCCCCAACGGCTGGTCGGAGGCTGACCGCCTGCGTATGGATTGTGGAGGGGGATCAGGCCGAAGGGCTCGGTGGATAAATCTGGATGGGAGTAGCGAATCCAGCAAGTTTTAATAATGCGGCGAAATCTAACAAGCAGTTTATTAAATCTACTTGTATTGATTTAATACGGATAACAGGAAACTGTAAGAAACACCAATCTGGCTAGTTGGATTAAATGTAGATTTCAATGGAGTGTTGGAATAAGATCTATGACCGCATTTTTTAGCTTCCAGATTGGATGTATAGGCCAATCAGACAGTTGAAGCAAAAATCTAAGATCAAATCGAAACTGCTGGTGCGGTGAAAAGCGTCTTGCTTAGAAAGAAAGAGATCAAGGCGATCTCTGTAAATTCTGATTAGTCATTAAATCGGACCATTCCAGCAGAAAATGGAGGCCCAGATGTAGAAAAACGCGACCAAAACCGAGAGGTTCTGACCGCGCTTAGCGAAGCGGACTTGCGACGTGAGAAACCGCAATGTCTGCTTTTTCGAAGCCCCTGTCAATCCTCTCCCATCTTTTCGACCTTAGCGAGGCCACTCGACGGCACAGTGTTGCCTGTCGAAAGGCCTCCCTCAGTCTGCCCTGCGCCTCTGCTTTTTGGCGCAGAGGCGGCGCTCGTTTCGAGATTTCTGGAGGTATTTCATGACGGTGAGAAAGGTAGTCACACGTCGGTCTAACCACTACCGCGGGTATTTTCCATCGCTAAAAAATCAAAAGCCTGTGCCCTGGGAATCCCAGCTGGAGGGTGCTTTTTTTCGGCTTCTTGAGCTGTCGCCTGCGGTCATCAGCTACGTCGTTCAGCCTAGTGAGGAGCGTGTTCCCTCAGCTCAGGGGTATTTCAAATACTACCCCGACGTACGAGTTTTCCTCTCAGATGGGCGGGACTGGTGGTTTGAGGTGAAGTCGGAAGAACGCCTAAACATAGCCAGAGTCAGAGATCGGCTGGAAACAGCTGAACGCCATTTCATATCTACCGGCCGTAACTTTTCGGTAGTCACTGACAAGCTGATTGAAGAAGAGCCCCTTGCTAGCAACCTTCGTCGATTGATGTCTCACCGGCGAGGTCCAGTGCTATCGGGTGAGAAGCTTGAGGAGGTGCTCACTGTCCTCAATGACCAGGTCCCCAAGAATGTTTCCGATCTCTTGTTGGCTGTAGGTGAGAGGCCGGGTTGGCGTCTTCTTGGGTTGGGTATTGTGGGTATCGAACTCAATAAGCCTCTCGACACTGACTCCCCGATCTTCCTACAGGGAGGGCACCGTCATGCAGACCTTTTCCCTTAAGGTGAAATTGGTCGTCATTGTGCGTGGCGTCCTGATGGTCCTTGAGAAGAGGCTCATCGACCGGAGACTGCTCTTTTTCGATGAGCTCGGCGAACCCACGAAGCTGTCCGAGAAAGAGTTTTATCAGGGCTATGAAAGGCGTGAGATTGAGGTCACTGCTGATCAGCCTTACCTCGGGAGGGTTCCGTATGTCCGGAACATCCCTCCAGATATTTCGTGTTTCCCCAAAAAGCACGGAGATGAGGCATTGCGTCGACGCAAGTATCTGGATGCCCTTACTGGGCGTGGCCAACACAAGCTGCCGAGTGAAGAAGATATGTTCGAAGAGCTCAGGAAAATCGCCAAGAAAATTGGAGATGCTTGTGCACCCTCGATATCAACCATTCGCCGATGGGCGTCAAAATACATAAGTGACAATGTCATAAAGCTCATCCCTCAGCATGCCCTTAAGGGGCGAGCTCCCTCGATACAAGGAGAGCTGGAGGCGATACTCGGGGATGTGATCGCAGAGCATTACCTTAAGCCGACGCTTCCTACTGCCAGCAAGGTCATAGCTGAGTTCCAAGATCGAGTGAAGCAGAAAAACCTGTCTCGATTGCCTTCCGATCAGCTAAAGATGCCATGTGGAATGACCGTCCGAAGGTACCTCGCACGGCTGGATCCATATCTGGTTGATGAGGCCAGGTTAGGGAAACACGCCGCCAAGCAAAAACACCGTACGGCCATAGGTATGCTGCGCGTTCATGAGATCTTGGAGCGGTGGGAGATTGATCACACTCAACTAGACATACAGCTGGTGGATGAAACCACGGGACTCTGTATCGGACGCCCCTACCTGACGATTGTCATGGACCGATTCTCCCGGATGGTGATGGGCTATCTGCTTCACCTCTCGGCGCCGAACACAGAGACCGTTCTTCGGGTCATCGAGCGCGCTATTCGTCCCAAAGCCGAGCTGCTCACGCGCTTTCCTAAGGTGCGGAATGAATGGTGGGCCCGAGGCTTACCGACACGAATCGTTCCGGACAACGCAGCTGAATTTCACGCTGGTGATCTCATCATGGGGTTCAACGAACTGGGTATTGAGATTATGTACCCCGCTTCCAGGGCTCCTCAGAAGAAAGGTGCGGTAGAACGTTTTTTCAGTACCCAGAACCTGGGGCTGATTCATAACCTACCTGGGACCACCTTCTCGAATATTCAACAACGTGGTGACTACGACTCAGAGAAGAATGCTTGCTTCACTCTGCCCCAACTGGAAGCGGTGCTGGTGAAATGGATCGTGGATGGTTATCACCAAACGCCGCACCGGGGACTAGCGATGCTGACTCCTGCCCAGGTCTGGGCGACCAGCGAGGCGAATCACGTCATCTCTCTCCCCGTCGACCTAGATTCGTTGGAATGCATCTTGGCCAAGCGCAGCTCGGTGAAGGTTCACCATTACGGAGTCGAGGTTGGAAAGTTGTTCTATCACTCCACGGAGCTCGCGGAACTGCGCATGCGTCTGGCAGAGGGTGAGAAGGTTAACGTTCGTTATCGCGATGAGGCCGGACACGTTTGGGTGCACGATCGCTTCAGAAACTTGTTCTTTCAAGTACCAGCGAAAGACGAGCGCATGGTTGGCAAGAGCCGGGAGCTGTGGAGGGTTGCAGAAAAAGCGCTGCGGGAGAAATACGGTGAGCAACCCAGCTTCGAAGCTACTCACCAGTGCTATCAGGAAATCATGGAGGATGTCGAAGAGGCTCGCCTTTCGCAGAAGCTCAGGCAGAGACGCGAAGCTGCCCGAGCCAAAATTGATAAAGAAGGCCGCAAGAGCGAGATCGGGCCTCCTCCTAAAGTACTCGGCGAAATGGAATGGGCCGACGATTCCATTGATCACATACCACCCGCTGCTGCTTTCAAAGTTTCGGTTCGTTCGCCTGCAGGGAGTAACAAACCATGAATGTCTCTGAGTCGCCAAAACTCACCTTCTCGCTACGGCACAGGTTTATCCACAGCTCCCAGGCGGTACGAGCGTTGACCCGTCTCAGCGAGGTTCACGCCGATAGTCGGCGTGCCGGGACCAGTAACGGTTTACTGATTCAGGGCCCTAGTGGCGTAGGCAAAAGCACTCTGATCATGGAATACATCCGGTCATTAGAGGATGCCGGCAGCATTGATTCAGAAAAACGGACTGTTTTGTTTGTAGAGATACCTTCGTCGCCCACCAAGAAGAGTCTCGCGGCAGCGATGCTGGCAGCGCTTAAGGATCCATTCGCAACAGCGCGGGGACATTCTGGCGAGGTTAAATTTGCCCGTGTGGTCCTGCTCTTGAAGAATCTCGGTGTGGAGGTGGTAGCGCTCGATGAGGTACAGCATCTGGTCGACTATCACCGACACGGCGCTTATGAGACAGCAGACTGGATCAAGAGCTTGATGAACGATACGAGCATCACGTTCGTTTTGCTTGGTCTGAAGCGTACTGAGCGTTTACTTAAAGCGAACGAGCAACTGCGCCGCAGGTTTTCGGCCACGGTGGATTATGACCGCTTCACCTTGACCGGCAAATCCTCAGTCCAGTTTGTGATGCTTCTTGGGGCGATTCAGGGCGAACTGCCTGTTCCTACGGTGAGTTTCACTGAGCCAACAATGATCAAACGCTTTCACCTGGCCTCCTATGGCTTGATTGATTACCTCATCAAGGTCGTGGATCGAGCCGTCTGGCTGGTCATAAGCCGTGGCTTAGCAGGAATTGAGCTACCCGTGCTCGCTGAGGCGTTCGAGGATGAGGTTTGGAGCAGAGCCACAGAGGAACGTAACCCCTTCAGTGCGAGTTTCAATTTCCAGCCACTGATTGGGATGGACGAGCCGTTCGCGGAAATTGAAAAGGACTAGTGCTAATGACGAGGGCTGGGTGTAGCCCGGCCCTACTCCTCTGATCTTTATGTCTTCAATTTCATGGATGTGTAGGAATGTTTGGTCTTCTAATTAGCCCTCGACCTCATCACGATGAAAGCCTCTCAGGCTATTTGCAACGGCTCGCCCGGGCTAACGGGCTCACCAGTACCGACGCGCTCAGGGCTTTCAAGCAGGCGGATGACTCTGACGTTAAAGAGTGGATCCGCCATTGTGGTACACCGCGGAGTTGGCATGAGGCGGCAGTAGAGCTTCGCTCACCCATAACCAGGCCTTTTAAAATTTGGTCGGTGCGCAGTGTCAGGTTCTGCGCGCAGTGCCTGGCTGAGGGAGGCTACTGGAAGGAAACTTGGGAAATCACTTTGGTCACCTCGTGTACTTCCCACCGAACGGAACTCTTAAACTGCTGCCCACATTGCAGTTCGAAAACCTGTCATAACTCGATGCTCGATAACAGATGCAAAGCATGCGGGTTTTCGCTTTCTAGCCCTGGCGCTGAGGAATGCACACGGTTAGCTAGCGAACCGTGCCAGTGGCTGTCCTCGGCGCTGGAGAATGCGTTCTACTCACCGCCCTTGCCGAATGCTGGCGGACTTTCAGGACTACCTTTCAACGATCTGCATGAGCTTGCGGCGCGTTTAGCTGTTCGGCGCACGCGAGCTCAAACCTTGATGCAACTGAAGGTTCCAGAAATTTCCTCGGTGGGCGTCTCAAGGACGTTGGCAGATGCAGCAGCCAGGATTCTCATGGATTGGCCAATCGCATTCAGGCAGTTGCTCGGCGACCTCAAGCACGCTCACTCCAGTTCCGGAGAGTGGAAAGTGACAAGCGCTTTTGGTCCCATCTATCGAGATATCCATCATAGTTTGAGTGCCCCTTGCTTCAGCTTCGTCCGCGATGAATTTGAGTCTTATCTGCTGGAAGAATGGTCGGCACCGTTGTCGAATCGAAATCGGTACCTCAGCCACCAGACGGTCGAAAATCATCTGTGGGTACCCCTTCAAACTGCGGCTAAGGCGATGGGTTTATCGAGAGCCGCAGTGGTGACTCTCTGCCAGCGCGGGCTCATTGATCACCGAGAGGAAAAGAGAGGTTTGCGGTTACTGAGGGTGGTCCACCTTGGACAGCTTCAAGAGGTGTCTTATCACAGACATGCGGCGGTCACGTTGAACGGGGCTTCTAAGATCCTCGGTCTCAGCATGACGCGCGTCCGCCAACTCCTTTCGGCCGGCCTTCTCGAATTCTTTGGCGAGCACCAGGTGGGTCGCAGCCCATGGTTTGTGTCTAGAGATTCGCTTGATGAGTTGATGCCGGGTGATGTCGACCAGGTAACTGAATCGGGGCTGTTAACGATCAATTTCACTGCCAAGCATTATCTACCCGCAGGCGGAGGTCTCGTTGAATTGCTTCAGGCAATCAAATCCGGCGCCCTACAGGCTTATCGTAGCGATGAGGATGAGTCAGTAGCCTTGGGTCAGTTGTTAGTGAGGTCAACTGATCTCGCACTCTGGATGCAGGAGCGTTTCCGAGAAAGCGATTTTGAATTCTCCGGATTATCGGTTTCCCAAGCAGCAGCGATACTGGGAGTCAAGGAGGAAGTCGCCTACGCGTGTGTCCGCTTGGGGCTGCTTAAAAGTAATCCTGCGAAAATTGGCCGTTGCACCCAGCACCGAGTTACTCCGAAGGCGATTGAAACGTTCAGACAGAGGTACATCCTTGGCCCTGAGATTGCTGCTTACTTGGGGATGTCCCCGAGAGACTCACTCAGGCATCTATGGGACATTCGGTTCAGGCCCATTGCCGGCCCGACTATGGTGAATGCTTCCTGCCGACAATACGTATGGTCCCGAAGCAAGAAATTGGCCGACTACCTTGTGTGGAGGACCGCTCACGGCAGTGACGCACATGATGCACATGCGTCTGTCCAGGCCTAATAGCTCGGGCTCTGAAAAGGGTGTCGATGGATCTATGTGGATAATCCTCAAGTCCCAGTCTGGGACTTGAGCATATTTTCGCAGGGTGGTGGTGGCACGGCCTTGAGAGCTATTTAATGGGTGTCCACTTCTGAAATGGATCTCCAAATGCACAAAGCCTTCGTCACAATTTCAAAGAACACCCTCGCACGTATTCTCAGCGGTGTGGTGCTCCTGTGGATAAACCAAGCGCTACCGAATGCTACTGATCATGCCGTGCCCACTGCGGCAGCGCCTGCCGCTGAGATAAGCACAAACCTGGAGCTCTCTGTGAAGCTCTCTATAAAAATGCATTGACGCTAGAACGATCAGCCGCTGAATTCGATGCGCAAAAAAAGCCCGGTAAGCTGACGCTTACCGGGCTTCTTGTTACATCAGTGAGGCTTGGAAGGTACGTCTTCATCCCCAAGGTCGAGCGTACCTTGCTCACCGGCCCCTTCAGGCGGCTTAGCCTTCCGAACTTCATCTACCTCAAAGCAGAACGCGGTTTTACCAACCTCGTGTGCAAAAAGGCGTTTGCCGTTGCGGAGGGTAATGAAGGGTCTGCAAATCATGGTCATACGGGATCTCCTAATGAGAGAACCCGGAGATACCTGCGGCATCTGCAAATGCCGCTAGTCAAGCAGGTGTTGTAAAGAGATAAAGATGTACGTAGAATCTCTTTCCGAGTGTGGAAACCTGACCTCCGGGTTTGTTTTCTAATTGTGCTTTGGAGTTCTGCAAAAACATCCAGTGCACGGTTCAAAGGGCCTGCCAATGCTGCAAACATTGGTGGGCTTTTTTGTCGACAGAAATAACTATCGGCAATTATAAGTATCTCGTCATATCATTCTGGCGTCAACCCCTCCCCCTATTTTTTCCTTTGATTTTCAGTCTCTTGGCTGAAAAAATCAGGAGCTCTGGCTCAATCGTCAAGAATTGGCTGTTCCTTGTCGCTTCTCAGGCTCACATAGTCAGCCTGCCAGCGTGTCAGATTGAGCGATTGACTGTATGTCAGCGCCTCATCTGAGATCACATCGATTTCAATGAGCTCAATCCACTTCCAACTCTTGTCTTCCCCGGTTCTGCACCGGTTCTGGAAAAGCTCCTCGATAGCTTTTACTGCAGCTTGAGCTGCCTCTTCAGCAATCTCAGGGTCTTCGTCAGTCTTGTAGAGAACCAGGATCGAGAGCTCGTAGAGATCATCTGATCCGTCTCTGGTCCTCTCCATACCTTGATCAACGTCGAAGAATACGGCCGGGATGTGGTTGCCGGAGTCTTTGAAGAGTTTGGCGAGGCGCTCAGCTACCTTGGTGTCTCTCAGGCGGCGATCAAATTCATCTGGAAATGAAGAGCGGCGATACCTTGCAGCCAGCCAGCGCTGGAAGATGCTTCTCTCCTGTCCGCTCATCAAAAAGGTACGAGCCGGCTCATAGGAGATAAAAGCTTTGGACGGCTCTTGGTGTTCCTTGGGGACTCGAACCCGTTTGCTCGCATCGAACTCACAGAGGAGGTGCTGATCTGTTCCAGTCAGCTCCAGGTGCAGCCGCCTGGCGGTTTTACAGTGTGTGTAATTGCCATCAAGCTTCTCAGCCAGGATCCTGCCTAAGATCAGTTCCACTTCCGGCTCGCCTGCAGCTTCCTGTGCAAGGTCACAGTCGTGTGTAGCAACAACGGCGATGACTTCTTCCTGGCCATCGCCGTCGATGATGATGCCGAGCTGGGCGAGTGTATCGCTATCGACAATGTATCCTTGTCGCCACGGGGTAGATCGACTCCAGCTCACCATCAACTGCTACCTCATGCTCTGTCTTTCAAATGCGGCGAGCCGACCGACGCGAGGTCTACGGCGGCCCGATTTCGGTTCTTCAGTCTCGAATCCATGGCTGCGCGCTGTGCGCCTTCCTTTTCAGCCATGGCGATGAGTTTTCCAGCAGCCTCTACACCTGACATGCCGCCGGCAACGGCTTCAAATAGCGAACTACCGCCTGGGAGCTTCCGCTTGGCGTTCACTTGCCCTGCGAGCGGGTGGGCCACGATACGATCGGCGGCCGCGGCCAGTTCGTAGAGCAGAGCTTCGTTGCCCTCTGAGATGTGCTCACCGGCTTGCCAGTTGTAGATAGCCTGCCTCGAAACTCCGAAGATCGATGCCAACTCAGTCACCGCTGGTTTCAAAGTGGTGCGCACATAAGACAACGCTTCTGCAGCTGTCCTCGGAGCAACTGCGGATTCAAGCTTGGCGTTGCCTTGAATTGATGCTCTGTATTCCCTGCTTTCTCGGCTCTCACGAGGCTGAGGTTGCGGTGCCAAGGTGCCAATGCACAAAGCGAAGGCAACGGTCAGTCCATAGCCCCAAGCTAACGCAGTGCTTCCTGTGGAGCGCTTGGCTTTCTCGCGTTCAGCTTCGAGATGCCGACTAGCGACATTGAAGGATCGGTCTGCCAGCCCCGGGCTTGGGGATGGTGCATACATCGTGTTCATAGGTTAACTCCATGCTGTCCGTGCGTGGTCCGTCACGGTCGCGTTAAAGAACAACTTAACGAGGTCGTGAAGGTGTTGGAACCTATCTCTAATTTCAGCCGAATCGTATTTTCGGCGCTCAGAAAAACTGGCGTCGACGTCTACGGTTGCATGCTGTCCATTGAGCTCGCTGAAGCGATGACCAATCTTGAGCGGGGCGGGCAATAGATCTGGTGGGAAGCGCAGCTCACTGTTCTGGACAATCACCCGCGACACCACCTGCCCAATGTTAGGAATGGTGGCCGACGACTCGGCAAACGAGTGGTTATACGTCAGCGGCTGTCCTTCGAACTGGTATACCTGTCCCAGGTCGAGTGAGGCAGGAGTACCCCACACCTCACGAGCAAGATACTGCTGCAAGGTTTCCCCTTCTGCAGGTACAACCGCATCAAGGTATCTCAGGCCTAAGCGCTCAAAATAAGCCAGGCCATCGACCGCTTCCTCCAAGATCTTCAGGCCTCGTTCCAGCTCGGCATAGAATTCCGGAAAGGTCTCGTATTCGGTGCAGCGGAACGATAGCGCACTCGGTTCCAGCAGAAAGCCTTGGGTGCCTTCGAGATTGGAGAACGTATAGCTTTCGATCTGCTGAACGCCCGGCTTGAAAGGTTGCGTGTCATCACCACCAGTAACTGCGCCAAAAGAGAACTGCATCTGCTGGGCACTGTTGAAATCAGGATAACCAGCCTTTCGCATGCGCTCCTGGATCGCCGGAAGGTAGGACTTCAGCGACAGCAGGGTGTTGTGACGCACCTGGCCGATGGTGAAGTAGACCGGGGCGTTTGCGTATTTCGTTCCCATCTCGATTACTCAGCTTGACACTTTGATTGACAGTTTACAGCTAGGTTTACACGCAAGCAAACGCTGAGGGGGCTTACGTATTCGTGACGCGCTACGACTGTGACTTAAAATACGTAATGAATTTCGGGGCCATCAGGAGAGATGGCACCTAGGACTTGAGATGACCGTTCGTCGCTTGCCTGCAATGCAGGCGTAAGCTGATTGGAATTTGGAGCTGCCGACAGAACGAAAGCAGACATCACGTCTGCCTTCGTATGGGAGGAGCATATCGCTGCAACGCTTAGTCGTGATCGACGAATCTGGAAGGCTAGTACTCAGCAGCGCGGCTTTCGGGCTCTGGCTTGTCGCATGCTTCGTCGTACCATGGCTGCCTATCGGTGTGCGACTTTGGTTCCAGATCGCTCAAGTGCACAGTTTTTCCCTCGATGGTGAAGCGCTGAGGGCGGAATATCGTTTCCACAGTCCCACAGATGAAGCGCCCTTTTGAGCTCTCTCGAACGTGGTCCAGTTCCATCTTTTGATCTGCTTTGAGCGACTTGAACTCATCCGAAGCTCGGAGAGCCTTTTCGGCCTTGCTCGCCAGAGTAAAGCCACACCCCGCCATCGTTACGGCGATGGCGGAAAGCAACAGCATTTTTCTCATTTCAAGCTCGAATCAATTTCGGGGCTTATAACCAAACACAATAGTGGCCATGCGTCAAAGCTGCCGTTGAGAAATCTATTCTTGTCGCCTCCATTGAAGGATGGACAAGCTTGAGCCTGCGGGGAAATATGGGCGCTTTGCTGTAGACGTCACTAAAGTCGTCGCATACGCCCATGACAAGCGAGGTTCTGGAAGTAGCTATGATTTGCGTTGATTGCGTGAAACCAGCTGTTCTTAAAGGGTTGTTCGGCTCGTCCGGGACCGAGGCTGACTGCAGGTATTGTGGCCGGCACGGCCATACGATCGCAGCGCAGCAGCTGTTCGACTACGTTTACGAACGTGTCGTTGAGAATCTCGCCGGCAAGGATGACCTGTCCAACTACGAACTCGGCTTGCTTTATGAATGCGGATCGGACGACATCGCCGTCGAGGGAATCGATATCGTCCTGTCCGAGTGGTTCAATCTCGGCGATGAGCCGTATTTCGACGACCTGTGCGATGGCGTTCCAGCGGAATTTAGGATTGATGACCAGGGGAGCGAAACGCATTTCTACGGTGATGATGGGACGTTGGAACTGAACTTCTACGAGGAAAAATGGGACAAGTTCGTTGACGATGTTCATTACAAGCATCGCTATTTCAATACCGGAGCCGACAAATTTCTCGATTCCGTCTTTTCGCTGTTAGTGACCGAAGACAGTTTGTTGAAGCCGGAGGTGGTGCGGACCTTCGCGCAAGGTGAGCTGCTCTATCGTGCCCGACTCGCTCAGACCCAAAAGCAGGCGGAGGAAATCATCGGTGATCCTGCCAACCAGTTTGGCCCCACGCCTAAGTATCTGGCCAGCAGCCAAAGGATGACTCCGAATGGCATTTCTGCCTTGTATTGCGCATTGGAGCGAAAGACCTGCCTCAGCGAGATTTGATCCATCACTGGTGATCATGTGGTCAGTACTGCTCTTACACCCATCAACGAACTGAAACTGCTGGATCTCACCGTAATGAACCGCGTAGAGCCCCCAACTCTTACGTTGCTGGATGGAGGCTTTCGCGATTCGTTGCATCGGAAGGTGTTCCTGGGGTCTTTAGTGAAGAAGATGTCCCGACCCAAGGCGCGAAACGACGAGTTGAGCTACCTGTCAACGCAGGTCGTCTTCGAATATCTTCGGCTGCGTTTCGGCAAGTACGTGGATGGACTGGTGTTCCCCTCCGTTCAAACCGGCGAGCTAGGGACCAACGTGGTTCTTTTTCCGGAAGCCAGCCGACTATCATACGAGCCTCCGGCGGATTTTGACCTGGCTTACGGGCCTGCCCCAAAGGCCGTGCCAGCGGTTAACCGATTTGGGCCGCCGGCTAAGCTCATGGTCGTACCCGACTCAATCCGGTTCCACAAAGTCACTGCAATCGAAACCAAGGCTAAGGAGTACGACAATCTTTACGGCCTGTTCATGAGTGAACTGAACCGCAAGCGCCTTGGGCCGGCCTTCTATTGAGAGTGATTGGGGAAGTCTGCCGTCTCGTCCATAAAGGTCGGGAGCAGATCTCAACTGTAAGCCCCCGTGAGGGGGCGGTACATCTATCGACCCCGTGCCTGCTAGGGAGGATGGTCTAAATTTTAGGCTCAAGCCGCCTCATAACGATCGGTTAAATCGGACCAGACCCCTTCGGAGGGAGAAGTGCATCTTTGAGGCACAAGCAAGAGGCGAACTTTTTGCTAACCACTGAAGGGGCAAAGCCCCCTTCCCGCACATCTGGCCTAATACTCAAATGATTGGTCTTCTAACTCTGGCTGATCGCAGGCTTGGTCGTACCAGGGCTGCATATCCCCAAATGGAGACTTTGGCTCCATTCCAGTCAGGTGTATGTGTTTCCCATCGATAGTGAATCGTTGCAGTGGACTGAATGCCGTCTTAACGGTGCCACAGATGAAGCGACCTTTTGAGCTCTCTCGGACGTGATCCAGATCCATCTTCTCGTCGGCACTGAGCATTTGAAAGTCTCTCATGTCCCGTAGAGCCCTTTCGGCCTTACTAGCCAGCGTGAACCCGCACCCTGCCAACGTGACAGCGATAGCAGAAAGCAACAGCGTTTTTTTCATTTAAGGCTCAAGTCAATTCGGGGCTTATAACCAAACATAACAGGTGCTTAGCGTCAAAGCTGCAGCAATGAGATAGCTGATTTTTCTGCCGGCCGCTTCGTCTGCCCTTTCTGACAACTACCTGTGGTGAGGCTCCGGCCGTTACCAATCACAGCTTTGCCAGCAACTGCTGGAGTTTCTTTGTTGCATCACGTCCTGAGTATGCGCGGCTCAGCAAATCGGTGGACATGGCTTTGTACATGTCTACCGCCTGAGCCGATGACGTCACGCTAGCAATACCCACGTGCAGGTTAGGCAGTTCGCCCAGGCGGTAGGGGCTGACCGCTACATAGCTTGTGGTTTTCTGTTCGAAAATCTGGAACGTGGCGCTAGGGAGTGCCTCATCGATCAGATAAATGTTCGGATGATCACTGTTCGAATCCAGGATGCTGATCAGGTTCTCGATCTCTCGGCGGGCGAGCAGAGCCCGCTCCATGCGAACGCTGGTGGGCAAATCCAAACGACCTACCAGGCCAATATGGAGATACCGCTCAATCTGGCGCAGACCAACGATGGATTTGACCTGGAATTTCTGGCGGAAGAAGGTGGATTTCCGCTCGTCCAGGATACTCAGAATCTGGTCTTCCATCGCCTCTTGAGCATCGCTGAAAACCCGTGGCCTGGCCTCGTAGAGCATGGTTTTGAACAGCTCAGAATACTCAGGCGTTGTCAGAAGATAAGAGAACGGATCGAAGTAGGAGATGATGCTGCTGGACCTGGCCTCCAGCTGCCTCATGCGCTCGAAGTAACCCAGAGCATTGTCGAAGTACTCCGTGTCTGAACCAAGCAGGCTGGTCAGCGAGACCTTCAGCAGCTCCGCTAAGCGCTCCAGGGTTTCGAGTTTTACGATTTTGCCGAGTTCAAGTCGATAGACGGCAGCGCGCGAGATGCCGAGCTTCTCTGCGACCTGATCGGCGTTCAGCTGACGGCCAATTCGAAACGCCCTGAGACGCTCGCCGATTGCTTGGTAATCAATCTGGTTCACTGAGAATCCTTATCATTATTTGGTGACTGCGCGTGCCCGACCAGATCGGCTTGACGAAGCCTTGCTGCAAGTGTATCAATATTTAGACAGGCAAGGTTGTTCGTCTAAAAAATACAAAAAAAGGCCGGCTCATGTCTACTCAACCCCTCTCGCGCCGATCCGCGGTTAGGTGTTGCAGAACACACTCCGCACCATTTTGTAGCACTTCCTTGCCTGCTTGCTTGGCTTTGGTCCTAGGACCTGACAGCTAGGCAGATTTTTCCTGCCCAACTCGTAATAACAACAATCTGATTGGAGCTTCGATAATGAAGACCAGAATCGGCGTGCCCGTACTCGCGCTTTTTTTGACCCCAGCTGTCATGGCAGCCCAACCCCCAGCGTTCAGCGATACCTTCATTGGGTATCGTTACAGCAGCCATTTCTCCGATCCAGGCAAAAAGAAAGACGTGGCTAAGCACATCGCCCAGCTCACCCATGTCAGTACCTACGCGCTGGGCCAGCAGTTTGCGAACCTTGATGTATTCAAGTCAGATCACAATGACCCCAAAAAGGACAGCGACAGTGGCGCCACCGAGATCTATCTGACTTATCGCAATCAGCTGCAGTACGGCCGGATTTTCGATAAGCCCCTGGCCTTCGGCCCGTTCAAGGATGTCGCGCTGACCATGGGTTTCGACTGGAATACCAAGAACAACGCATTCCAGTCGCGCAAGCGAATGGTGGTGATTGGTCCAACCCTCAAGTTCGCGCTGCCAGCGGGTTTTCTCGACCTCAGCCTGTACTACGCACGGGAGTGGAATCACTGCGGCCTCGACAGCTGTGACCTACCAGGTAACCACTCATCGATGCTGTTCGACCCCTTCTACCAGCTCAACCTGACATGGGGTGTCCCGTTCACCGTTGGCAGTGTTCCGATGAAATTTCAGGGCTTTTACAGCTACAACACCGAGAAGGGTGACGACTACCGCAACAACCCCACCGCAGATGAGCAGCTGATGCGGACTTCCCTGATGATCGATGCAGGACAGCTCGTCGGGGCCAAGAAAAACGTGTTCTGGATTGGGCCAGGATACGAGTACTGGCGGAACAAATTCGGCAACCGGACGGGAGATGGGATTGATGTCGATGCGCTGTCAATCAACCTGGAATGGCACCTTTAATGCATCTGTTTTTTCTGCTTTCTGCATAATCTAAATATTTAGACAAAGGTGAAAGCTAGCAGTAACCTGTGGTCAGCCCTTGAGGTGCCGGCAGGTGGCGGTTCTGGCGGGTCCATGCGCCAGGTCGTCTAAAAAACAATGCAAAAACAAGAGGTAAAGCATGATGGCTTCGTCCGACAAGCTTCAAAAAAAGGATGCGTCACCGCGGAAGGCTTTGATAGCCAGCGTGACGGGTTATGCAATGGACGGCTTCGACTTACTGATTCTCGGTTTTATGCTGCCTGCGATCACGATCGGCCTTGCGCTGACATCATCGGAGGCGGGCTCGCTGGTGACTTGGACGTTGCTGGGAGCGGTGGCAGGCGGACTGATTTTTGGCCAATTGAGCGATCGCTATGGCCGGGTTCGAATGCTGACCCTGTGCATCCTGACCTTCTCCATCTTCACCGGTCTCTGCGCATTCGCTCAGGGCTATTGGGATTTGTTGATCTACAGGACCCTCGCCGGTTTCGGTTTGGGGGGGGAGTTCGGCATCGGCATGGCGTTGATCGCCGAGACCTGGCCGGCACATAGGCGCAACCGAGCCTCCTCTTATGTGGGCATGGGATGGCAAGCCGGTGTTCTTGCGGCCGCTCTTCTCACACCATTGCTTCTGCCTTACATCGGCTGGCGTGGCATGTTCCTGGTCGGTTTGCTGCCTGCCTTCGTTTCTCTAATTGTCCGTCACACGATGAGTGAGCCGGCTGAGTTCGTGAAGGCTGCAGCTGATCCTGTTCCGTTTGCTCGGCGATTCACTGACCTTTTCAAAGACCGGCAGACCACCAAGGCCAGTATTGGGGTGATGGTCCTGACTTCTGTGCAGAACTTTGGGTACTACGGCCTGATGATCTGGATGCCTAGCTACCTGTCCAAGAAATTCGGCTTTTCGCTCATGGCATCTGGTACCTGGACTGCGGTCACTGTGCTGGGTATGGCATTCGGGATTTGGCTGTTTGGCCAGCTGGCGGATCGCTTTGGCCGTAAGAAGATGTTCCTGCTCTACCAAGCAGGTGCAGCGATTATGGTCATTGCGTATGCCAACCTGGATAACCCGACAGTAATGCTGTTCGCCGGCGCGATCATGGGGATTTTTGTGAACGGTATGATCGGCGGCTATGGGGCGTTGATCTCTGATCTCTATCCAGCGCAGATTCGAGCCACGGCCCAAAACGTGCTCTTCAACATTGGCCGGGCTGCAGGCGGATTCGGTCCATTAGTTGTTGGGGCTGTAGCGCTTCATTACTCCTTCACTGCCGCGATCATGCTGCTCTCGTCGCTGTACGTCGTGGCGATGGCCGCTACTGTCTTTCTGCTTCCTGCCTGTCAGAGCGAACAGCTGAAAAAGGCTCAGCCGGCTTAATCGAAGCCGGCTATCAGCCTGCTACGCCTGATTCGTATCAAAAATTAGACAGAATGATTTGGCTGCAGTAGATTCACCCCATGTAATCCCTGAAACACTGCTTTGCCTGCCGCCTCCACGCTGAGGCGGCAATTTATATTGACCATGCTGTATAAAAAATTAGACAAATGCGAGGCCACCCAAAATGAACGTGATTTCCGGTTGCTGCCAGGCCACTGCCATCACCCCCCCTAACGACACGTTGGCGGTCGTCATCTCCAACGAATGGGTCAACGATGAGTACAAGCGCCTAGTGCTTCAAGCCGACGGTGCTGCATGCCAGTCGCTGCCGGGGCAGTTCTTCAACCTGCTGTGCCCTAACGAAGGAGACAACAAACCGTACTTCCGCCGACCAATGAGCACCTACAAGGCCGACCCCAGCAATGGCCAGGTCGAGTTTTTGTACAAGGTGACCGGCAAAGGTACCTACGGTTTGGAAACGCTCCGCGAAGCGCAAACGTTGGAGATTCTGGGCCCACTGGGAAAGGGCTTTGACCTGGACTCTTCCTGGGATCACATGATCATCGTGGCTCGCGGTGTTGGTTTGGCAACGCTTGCACCACTGGCAGAAGCTGCGCATCAGCTGGGTATCCGACTGACTGCCGTGCTGAGTGCCCGCAGTGAAAAAAGCCTGCTCTCGCGTGAGCGATTCGCCTCCCTCGGCGCAGACGTACAGGTTGTCCTGGACGAAGACGGTAGCAGCGCACCAGACCAACTGGAGCAGCTGCTGAGACAGATCATCGCTCGTGAAAAGACCAACGCACTCTTTACCTGCGGCTCCAAGCGACTGACCCGCCTGCTGAAAAAACTCAGTGCGGAGCTTGGCCTGGTAGGCCAAGTGGCACTTGAGCAGCAAATGGTGTGTGGCCTGGGGATGTGCCAGTGCTGCGTCGAAGTGTTCGAAGTCGACGGTCTCAAAGTCGGTAAGCGGGTATGTCTTGAAGGCCCGGTGTTCGACCTGGCGGAGGTGGTGTGATGATCGATCTCAGCGTACAAGTCGGCGGACTGCGCCTGAAAAACCCAGTAATGCCAGCTTCGGGCACCTTCGCAGAGGAGCTGACTCATCTGCTGGATTTCAACCAACTCGGCGCCTTGGTCACCAAAACCATCACTTCGGAAAAGCGAACCGGAAACCCGATGCCACGCGTATGTGAGCTGGCGGATGGGATGATGAATGCGATCGGTATCCCAAGTAAGGGCGCAGATCTGTTCATCGACAAGGTCGTTCCCTTCTACCGGGATTTCGATTCGCCGCTGATCGTGAGCATCTCGGCTCCAACGGCTCAAGGCTTCGCCGATCTGGCGGCTAGGCTGAGTGACGTGCCAGGCGTGGCAGGTATCGAAGCAAATATTTCCTGCCCCAACCTGGAAGCTCACGGCCAGTCCTTTGGTATGCAGGCCGAAAGTACCCGTAACGTTGTCGCAATGATGCGCCAGGTCACTTCCCTCCCGCTGTGGGTCAAACTCACCCCTAATGCTGGTGAAGTTGTACCCGTTGCGCTGGCAGCGCAAGAATCCGGTGCTGATGCCGTGGTGGTGGGTAATACGCTGCTCGGGCTCTCCATCGACATCGAGCGCGGTCGTGCAAGGCTCGGAAATTTCATGGGCGGTATCTCGGGTGCAGCTATTCGGCCGCTCATGGTTCGTCTGACCTACCAATGTGCCCAGGCTCTCGAAATCCCAGTCATTGGCTGCGGTGGTATTTCCACGGCCGATGATGCTCTGGAGTTCATCTATGCCGGCGCATCGGCTGTCCAGGTGGGTACGGCAACCTTCCTTCACCCCAAGACCATGAACACGATGGTGGGTGAGTTGGCTGCCTTCTGTCAGCGTAAAGGCGTTTCTTCTATTAGCTCGCTGATCGGAGCTCTGGATGACTCACCTGCAGAACCCTTCGGAGCACTGCCATGACTACCCAATGGCGTGAGCAGGCCGAAAAGCTGTTCAACGATGTCGCATCACTGTCCCGTGATCCCCACGAAGGCATTACTCGGGAGAGCTACGGCCCGGGCGAAAACGACACCATCGCTTACTTGACTGATTTCGCATTGACGCATGGTCTTGATGTGGTGCCTGACCGCGCCGGCAACGTGATCTTCAAGCGCAAGAACGACAATGGTCAGCCTGCTTTGTGGTACGGCTCGCACCTTGATTCCGTTCCTCAAGGCGGTAATTACGATGGGCTGGCCGGCGTTGTGGCTGGTCTGCTTTGCCTGTGCCGAATGGATCAGGAAAAAGTGGAGACGGCGCAACCCATTCGCGTAATCGGCTTGCGAGGCGAGGAAAGCGCCTGGTACGGCAAGTCATACATCGGATCGCGGGCGCTGTTTGGTGGGCTGACTGATCTGGACCTTCGCCTTACCAACCGCTTTAGCAAGCGCACACTTGCTGAAGCCATGGAAGCGGTGGGCGCAGACCTTGAAGCAATCAGGCGCCAAGAGTGGCTCATCGATCGCTCGCAGTTTGCCGGCTACCTCGAAATCCACATTGAGCAAGCCGAGTCGCTGGAGCGTATGGGGCAAGCTCTGGGCGTGGTTCCCGGCATCCGCGGAAACTTCCGTCATAACCAGGTTCGTTGCCTGGGTGAAGACGGCCACTCGGGTGCCGTCGCTCGCGAAGACCGCCACGACGCCGTATTTGCCGTGAGTGAGCTCGTTGCTCGAATCGACGAGCTGTGGAGTGAATACATTGCGGCCGAGCGCGACCTGGTGGTTACCGTCGGTACCCTGGGTACTAATGCTGCACACCACGCTGTCTCGCGTATCCCTGGCGAAGTCAGCTTCAGCCTCGAAATGCGCAGCCTGCATCATGAAACGCTTGAGGCGTTTTATGCGGCCGCGCTGGCCGAGGCCAAAGTAATCGAAGAATCTCGTCAGGTCCGCTTCGAATTCGACAAGCGAATCGATACCGCCCCCGCAGCCATGCATGCTCCCTGGACAGACGTTTTCGTTCGACAGGCCCGTGATAAGGGCTGGAAAGGCGTTCTCACACCTAGCGGTGCAGGCCACGACGCAGCGGTTTTCGCAAACGTCGGCATCCCTAGCGCAATGATCTTTATCCGTAACCAGCATGGGTCTCACAACCCTCACGAAGCAATGGGGTTGGATGACTTCCTGGCGGCGACAGAGGTGCTGTATCTCTCAACGTTGGAGCTGAAACCATGACCATGCGAAATGATTCTTGGCTGATTCGTAATGCAACCCTGGTCAACGAAGGACGTCGTTGGGTCGGTGATCTTCGAGTGCGAAATGGTCGCATCGATGCTATCGGCGAAGCCCTCGAACAACTGCCCGGAGAGGAGCTGATCGACGCTACTGGCCTGTGGCTGCTGCCGGGAATGATCGATGATCAAGTCCACTTCCGGGAACCTGGCTTGACCCACAAGGCTGACATCGCAAGTGAGTCTCGCGCCTGTGCAGCTGGTGGTATCACCAGCTTCATGGAGATGCCGAACACAAAGCCAGCCGCACTGGATCGTGCAACTCTGGAGGCGAAGTACGATATTGCTGCTGGATCGAGTGTCGTCAACTACGCCTTCTACATGGGTGCCTGCAACGACAACCTGGGCGCAATTCGTGAGATCGACCCGGCCAGCACACCTGGCCTGAAGGTATTCATGGGCGCCTCGACCGGCAACATGTTGGTCGACAATCCAGAAGTGTTGAACGAGATCTTCCGTGTCTCCCCGGTGCCGATCATCACGCACTGTGAAGACACTCCGATGATCAACGCGGAACTGGAAAAAGCCAAAGCCCGCTTCGGCGACGACATTCCCGCACGAGAGCACCCGCTGATTCGTTCACGCGAGGCATGCATCAAGTCTACTCGGCTGGCCATTGAATTGGCGCGTAAGCACGGTACTCGACTCCACGTGCTGCACATCTCCACCGCTGAAGAGCTTGAGCTGTTTGAACCAGGGCCAATCGCAGGCAAGCGCATTACCGCTGAGACCTGTGTGCATTTCCTGCACTTCACCGAGCACGACTATGACCGTTTAGGTTTCTTGATCAAGTGCAACCCGGCTATCAAATCTGCACGTGACCGGGATGCCATCGTGAAGGCGCTGGCTGAAGGCCGCCTCGACGTGCTGGCTACTGACCACGCGCCGCACCTGCTTGAAGAGAAACAAGGCAACTACAGCCAAGCGCCGTCAGGTATTCCGCTTGTCCAATATGCACTCCAAACCGCCCTGGAGCGTGTATTCAAAGGAGAGCTGACGCTCGAACGACTGGTTGAAGTCGTGAGTCATGCGCCGGCTGAGCTGTTCCGGGTGAGCCGCCGCGGCTACCTCCGCGAAGGCTACGCTGCTGACCTGGTTCTTGTTGATCCTCAGCGTCCGCACTACGTGACCAACGATGAGGTGCTTTCCAAGTGCGGCTGGACGCCTTTCGATGACACCGCATTCTCTTCGAGCATCGTCGCCACTTTTGTAAATGGTGAGCGTGTGTGGGATGGGTCAGCGGTAGACGGTTCGGTACGCGGCCAGCGGCTTTCTTTCACCCCCCGCGCTGACCGTGCTTAGTGAAACAACAAGAGGTTTAGGTAAGCATGAACTTTTCAGAAATGGTGCAACGATTCGCCGCCGCTCTCCCGGGTACCGACACGTTCAAACACGCCAACGCTCATTGCGAAACCATCATCCAGAATGAGCCGTTCCAATCCTGTGCAGCATTCTTGATCGCCGGGTTCTGCCGCACATACGTGCTCATCTATGAAGACCAAGCGCTGGAGGCTGACTTCGCCAGGCGAAACCACCGCCAGCTGCTGGAGTACATGAACAAGCTGGACATGGCCTTGGCCACCCAAGATCACGCTGTTGTTCACCAAGCATTGATCGACGTAGTTGAACACTACGCGAAAAGCGACCGAATCTTTTAAGCGCCTCGTTCGCCGCGTGAGGATGACACGGGTGCCACGCACACCCGTAGCATCCTTGCGCGGCAACTCCTGATAAAAATAAAACAAGTCTGCGCAGCCGAATGCTCGGGGCCAGACCCTTCTAGGATGCCGCAATGAGTCTCAAAAACGACGCTCTCGAATACCACGCCCAGCCACGTCCAGGGAAACTCAGCGTAGAGCTTTCGAAGCCTACCGCCACCGCCCGCGACCTTTCTTTGGCCTACAGCCCAGGTGTTGCTGAGCCAGTGCGTGAAATCGCTCGTGATGCAGAGTTGGCTTACAAGTACACCGGCAAAGGCAATCTGGTCGCGGTGATTTCTGATGGCACCGCCATTCTCGGTCTGGGTGACCTCGGCCCACTGGCCTCCAAGCCTGTGATGGAAGGCAAGGGTGTTCTCTTCAAGCGTTTCGCCGGTATCGATGTGTGCGACATCGAGGTCGAATCGGAAAGCCCGCAGGCTTTCATTGATACCGTTCGCCGTATCTCGATCACCTTCGGTGGCATCAACCTCGAAGATATCAAGGCCCCAGAGTGCTTCGAAATCGAGCGCACCCTGATCGAGCAGTGCGACATTCCCGTATTCCACGATGACCAGCACGGTACCGCCATCGTCACCGCAGCCGGCATGATCAACGCTCTGGAGATCGCCGGAAAGAAACTGGAGGACGCCAAGATCGTCTGCCTGGGGGCCGGCGCTGCAGCCATCTCCTGCATGAAGCTGCTTATCAGCATGGGCGCGGGAGCTAGCAACATCCTCATGATCGACCGCAGCGGTGTGATTCACGCTGGCCGCGACGACCTAAACCAGTACAAGGCCCAGTTCGCCCACGCCACAGACAAGCGCACCCTGGCTGATGCCTTGGACGGTGCTGATGTGTTCGTAGGCCTGTCCGGCCCGAACCTGCTGAGCCCGGAAGGCCTGAAGTCGATGGCTGCCAACCCGATCGTGTTCGCCTGCTCGAACCCGGATCCGGAAATCTCCCCAGAGCTGGCTCACGCCACTCGCAGCGATGTGATCATGGCTACCGGTCGTTCCGACTACCCGAACCAGGTCAACAACGTGCTGGGCTTCCCGTTCATCTTCCGTGGTGCTCTGGACGTTCGCGCCAAGCGCATCAACGAAGAGATGAAGATCGCCGCCGCCATCGCCCTCAAAGACCTGGCCAAGCTGCCAGTGCCGAAGGAAGTCTGCGAAGCCTACGGCGTTCAGGGCCTGGAATTCGGCCGCGAGTACATCATTCCGAAGCCGCTGGACGCTCGCCTGATCACGGTAGTGTCCGAGGCCGTGGCACGTGCTGCGATCGAGTCAGGTGTAGCAACGCTCCCGTACCCAACGCACTATCCGCTCTCATCTGTCGCTGATGTATTCGACGGCCAATAAGCCCTGACATCCAAGTCCATCCAATAAAAGCGCCTGCGATATCGCAGGCGCTTTTTGCTATGCAGACGGATAAGCGCTGAAGAGGGTATATGAGGTCAATAGTGAAATTAAGCGTTAAGGCTCGCATGCTCATTTCAACACTGAGTTTGCTTCTAGCCCTTATCTTGGTCGGTGCGTTTCTGCTGCGGCAGCTGACGCTTTCAGGCGAGCAGTTTGAGCACCTCTACCAGGAAGATTTGAAGGCCATTGATGTCGTCGGCGAGGTGGATGGCCTGGTTACGCGAATCAACATCAACATGCTGAGAATGCTGGCTTTCGACGATGCAGCACTGATCAAGCAATGGCAGCTAGAAAATGAGAAATCATTTAGCAAGATTGACCAGCACCTGAAGGGTTTTCACGACCTCCATCCTAATGACACTGATGTCCTCGACCTTATTACCGGCTACGAGCGACTACACAGCGGCATGCTGATGCAGACTGAAGGCCTGGTTAACAAAGACCGTACTCGTGACAACGACCAGGTTAGAGCCGAGGCTCGAAAGAATGCCGACCTCGTATTTGGCAAGCTGAAGGAGGTTCGGGACGCCGCAAGAAAGCGCGCTGCGGAGCGCTCGGAGCAGCAGAGAGATGATGCTGAAAATGCCCGTATGCTCGCATTTAGCATCGCGTTGCTCGGTGGAGCTTTGGCGGCTCTGGTGTCGATATTTACTGCACGCAGCATCATGCGCGAGATAGGGGGAGAGCCTAGGGAGGTTGCGGAGATGGCCGCTGCAATCTCGCGGGGCGATCTGAGAGAAACACTCAGGAAAGCGGAGCTACACGAGGGAAGCGTGATTGCAGCGGTAGCTGCAATGCAGCTCGATTTACGTAATACGATGCTGCAGATATCGGCTTCCGCCAAGAGTCTGGCTAATGCAGCGATTGAGTTAAACCGCTCTACCAGCGAGAGCACACAGGCCTTGCAGGTACAGAGCGGTGAGATCGAGCAAGTCGCTACGGCCATCACAGAGATGAGCTGCGCTGCAGAAGAGGTGGCGCGTAATGCCGAATCTACCGCTCAAGCTTCTCAGCTGGCATCAGCGTCCTCCGGTACCGGTATGGATTGTGTTCGTCGCACTTTCGAGGTCGTAGATAGGATGAACAGCGGTGTCCGAGAGAGTGGTGAAATTATCGAGGCACTCGCTGGCCGGTCCCATGAGATCGGCAAGGTGCTCGATGTTATCCGAGGTCTCGCTGAACAGACCAATTTGCTCGCCCTCAATGCTGCCATTGAAGCAGCTCGTGCCGGCGAGGCAGGCAGAGGTTTCGCTGTAGTTGCCGATGAGGTGCGGGCATTAGCTCACCGTACACAGGCATCCACCCAGGAAATCGAGGCATTGATCGGGGGGGTACAGAGCGGCACCCAGAATGCCCTGGAGGCTATGCGCACTAGCACAATGCGAGCTGAGGAAACGCTGCAGGTGGCTAAAACCGCCAGCGACGCACTCTCAGAAATCAGTGAAGCAGTGAGCAAGATTGAACAGCTCAATCTCGTGATTGCCAGTGCCGCAGGTGAGCAAGCCCATGTTGCCCGTGAAGTTGATCGCAGCATCGTCAGCGTAAGGGATCTTTCGCTGCAGTCGACCTCGGTAGCTACGCAGAATGGCCAGGCCAGCGATGAACTTACCCGTTTGGCTGATAGCCTTAACGAGATCGTGGGGCGCTTCCAGCTTGATTCGAGCGTCGTCTCCCGCACGGATCGCCCTATCTCTGGTTCTCGTGGTTATTGAGGCGTTGCGGAATCCTCGCCTACCGGAGCAGAGGCGGCTCAGAAGCTGATTTTAGTAAACGTCAGATTTTGATAGCCGCCCTTTGCTGAAGCGCCATCAGCCCATCTTTACTTCCCCACCTATAATGAGTCCACTGCGTGAAACGGACCGAGCATGAAGCGAACCTTAGAAGGCATGGCCAGAGCCGGCGAACCATTGCTTCTCGAAGCCCTTGCAGCGATAAGAGCGCATCGAGTTGCTGAAGATGGCGGTGCGCCTCCGGAAGAAGTAGAAAGGCTTAGATTGCTGGCCGACTCCCTCTATCACGCGGTGGTGGATTTCCAGTTACTGGAAGCTGGCAGCCTGCCTGGCTCCATTCACTGACACCGGAGCACTGATGTCCAAATCGTCTGTGATCTTGCCGCCTAACCATCCCGCTTACACAGAAGCTGTTGAAGCAATGCGTCGCTATCACGAAGCTCAGGACGCAGGGGCTTCTGCTGCCGAAGTGGAGAGGCTGCGCCTGATTGCTGAGTCTCTCTTCCAGGCTGTAACTGACTATCAAATGAGGGCGTTCGGCAGTCGGGGCGGAACCATTCACTGATCGGCAGCTTCTCGGAAGGCGATAACCCCTGCGGTGAACGTTTGATCCAAAACGGCCAGCCAAAGGGTCTGCATCGTTCATGGGCCATGTATACAAAAGGCCTTAGTCAAACGTGTGATAGTGCTCTCTAAGGCCGGTTTTGTTGGCTTGTAAACCACTTTTTTAACTGTTAACTACAGTGGTTTACAGGTTAAAAAATAGGTTTACAAGCTCGGCCTTCCCACCAGTCTGAGTACAGAAAATGATGAGGGCATGTGGAATGCGGAGGACTCTCAGGTGGATGCTGGAGTCAGAAAAAACTAACCCCCTGGTGCGCAGGTCCGCCTGAGGCATGGGGCCCTCCAAACACCTTACTGATCATCCGTGGCACACATGGAAGTGAGACCCACAAAAAAGCCCGCTTTCGGCGGGCTTCAATTTTGAGGCGGCTCCTGTGGCACGGCCGATCAGTAGCTGTTATCGGAAAGCAAAGTCCTGCCGATCACAACTCGGCAGCGAAGAGTTTTGCTACAAGTCGATGTGGTCGAGCATATCCAACACGCCGCTGAAAAAGCGGCCGATGCTGAACACACTGGCGAGCGCACACAGACCCCGCCATATATGGCGAAGCAGAAGTTTCCAGCTCATGGGAGATGGTTCCTTTGTGTGGAACCTGGCACCGCCGCCCTTACCGACCAGGACGACGGCTTACTGAATGGATGTTCGACCGTTTCAGTACGCCAGGATGTTTATGTTCCCCCTTCATTGCCGGCACGTTTCTCAGGCGTGGTGAAGAAGGTTGAGCCTCCCACCCGACAGGTGGTTGCTACGTTCGTCGCGAGAATACCAAGCGCTCTCGGCCGCTTACAAGTTCAGATCAGGGATATCCGCTAAGCGGTAAAATCCGCGAAAACAGGCGTTATTGACGGCTTCGTCAAGCGATACCCATACTTCTGATAACTCCGCTGAACCACGATGAATCCGAATGATGCGCTGTGAATCCGTGTGAAATGCGATTCGCTTTGTGTAGCTAGGTTCTTCGCGTGGTTGCACCATTAATTACGATTTAGCTATAGTCCCCACTGTTCGACTGTTTCAGTACGCCGCCGATGAACCTCTCAATTCTTCGGCTAAGAAAGCCGCCCTCTCAAGGCGGCTTTTTTTGTGCGTGCTATTCGCCGTTTTCGCTGGTTCCGACGGCTACCATGATCGAGCTTCGCAGGATAACAGTCCGATAGCTTGACGCCTGTTACTCTTCGGCCATCTGGTAACCGCGCTTGTCGTATCCCACCCTGTTCAACATGACGCAAGCCTACCGCATACCAGCAGGGTAATGGCCAACCAGAATCATCGGTACGCAGAGAATCTGACCCATGGTCAGTCATCGGTGCCTATGTTAGCTGCCATTTCGCCAGAGAAGACGAACGGGACCATTGCAAAAAATGCGATACACGGAGCGGAGTATACCGGTGTGCAGACCACCCGTCCGCGCAAACCGTCAGCCCACTGCCCAAAGTACATGTGGCGAGCCCGATGGGGTTGGTTCCAGAATGTCATGGAAAGGATTCTATCAAGGGGCAAGCTTCGCCGCCCCACAAGACATCTCTAATAGAGATACTGTCGCTCCGCCGGCTATACAGCTCGTTGCGCAAACGCTCTATTTCGACACTTTCGGAAAATCAGGCCCGAATGCTCGACATCGCAGTAACGGCAATGAAGGAGGGCCTAGCGATCCTCCAGGCCTCCTGTTTCAAGATGCACGTGAAAGTTAGCTAGCCGCTGCATCAGCTCTATGACGGTTACGATAGGCGGTGATCTGGTCGAAGCTGTGGTAGCGATAGGTCTCGGGATTCATGAAAAAAATCATCCCCACTGCTTCAGAGTGTTTTCAATAGCACGAGATGGCCCAATAGCCTGGAGCTTCGGTCTCTTGCTTTGAGGTAATCATCCTCAACTCGCGCCTTGAGGACTGGCTGTCCTGGGTTTGAAGCCAAAGCCACTCATCGTATGTAATTGAACAAGCGTGCCTCCTTGGATAGCCTTGTAGCGGAGGACTGCAACTGCGCATTCGTCGGGACTGAGTACCAGTAAGAGCTCCCCCGCAATTGTGGCAGCAGAGAATGCTGGTTTCTCTGAAGTAGTGACGACGGGCAGAGCCGGTCGGATTCTGAACCCAAGGTCGAAAGGCTGGGAGCTAAAGGATCGCTGCGACTACTCCTCAGGAATACAGAAAAGGCACCCTTGGGTGCCTTTTTTTGCATTCGGTTTCTGCCGCTAGGTACCGGATGAGCGTTCGGCAGCGCTTTGCATTGCTCTAGTTTCGGGGTGCGGCTGGATACTGGTGGAAGTAGCTGGCAGCGGAGGCCCTTGGAGACCTAGGCTCACGCAAGGGGTGGTCAGCTTCTGTGGGAAATGGGTAGGATTTTCTCAACTTTTCTGTGAAACGCCACACCTCTACTCACAGAAAAAATGACCAGGCCCCAAGTGATCCGGGGCCTGGTATGTCACCTATTTTGTGAACCTACATGTCGTCTAGGGCTGTGCGGAACATTCAGTGGCTGACCCGAGAGTCGCCGTTATGGCCCGTGATTAAGCGAACCGAATCACCAGGAGAGAAGGTTTCAGCTGCGTCTTTGGCCTGGGTGACCGCCTGCAAGCTGCCGTCACTGGTCATTTTAACGGTGATCTCGATCCCATCAGCATCGTGGGCCTTTTTGTCGACCGCAGCACCAATAGCAGCGCCAACGGCACCAGCGACGACCATGACGGCCAGTTGTCCCAGACCACCACCGCCATTGCTGCCGGCGATAGCGCCCAGGGCACCACCTGCCATGCCACCGATCGGCGAAGGCTTCCCATTGATTTTGACATCACGAACAGAGTCGACGACTCCCAGTTCAACCTTCATTTTCTGCATGGCAGTTGACTGCGAGTAATCCCGGCTCGTCATGTTCGATGCGCATCCAGACATTGCAGCAGTAGTAACGATCAGCACAGTCGCGATGAATTTTTTCATATTTAGCATCCTTGAGAGTGTTTCGCTTTTGTAGGGCGAATTAGAGAGACGGCATTGGCCGTGAGGTTTTGGTTATCTGTACACTCTCGGTATGTGCAACACGCGCTTGTAAGCGACAGAAAATAATCAACCCTACGTTTATGGAACCGTGTTGATCATCTCTTATGCCCTTTGCTCTCAATTTAAATGCACACAATTATGGTTGGCACGGGAACGCGACCCAAAAAAAGCTCCGCCTGGGCGGAGCTTAGAAAGAGCTTCAATTAGTTGTATGTATTGTCACCAGCCTTCTTCGAGATATCTTCTTGAATATTCTTGACTTCAGGAAGGACGGTCGCGTTCATGATGTCAGTTACAAACTCAGATAGATCGAGTGCTGAGAAGTCAATTCGCTGGAACTCTTCAACCGTAAAGCCACCACAACTAGGGCTTTCGGCCGTGCCCCATCCCTTCCCTATTTGCGGTTTGCCCTGCTCGTTGATTATCTTCGCAAGCACAGAGTTGTAACAACAGTACGCTTGGGTGGTTTCCAGGCACGCGCCGAAGACTTTCTTGGAGCAGTAGCTGCCGACGAAGTGGCAAAGATTTGCGCCGCGGTGCATGCCCAGTTGCTGTTCCTCTGGTTCACATGACTTAAGCTCCATCACCACTTGAATTGCCACAGCAGCCGCAAAACTGTATGGATCAAAATAGAACCCGCCGCCAAGGCCGTACACGGGGCCGCCAAGCATGCCGGTAGCTGGGATAGTACCGCCAACTGCATAACTCAATCCGTAAACACTGAAGCTGAGTGTTGGTGCAGATGGTGCAGCGGCACCCAATGCAGACGCGCCTTGTTTAACCCACTCTACGTTGTTGTACGCGAAATCGTACATATACTTCGAGCCGTAACTAGCTAGACCGCCTCCTACTGTCGAAACGGCTTGCCCCATAATGGAGTAGTTAGTTTCAGCGCCGCTGCTCTTACCACAGCAGTTCTTGATACCGCCGTAGCCTTTCCGGCAGGACTCATCTTCACCACCGAACAACTCCCCGTCCGAACCGTACACCCCAGCTTCTCGGGCAGCTTCTTTAGCTGCAACAGCTTTGGCGAAATCACTATCCGAAGGGTAACTTGTATCCCAGCAGACTCCCTCGTAACAGGAGACCTTTGTGCTGCAGTCCTCTGTGGTCGTGGTCTCGCCTTTTTTTGTGATGCAACTATAGGTCACCTGAGACATGACACACCCGATCGGGTCGGTGCTCTCGATACAGGTCTGGTCGATTTTTTTGCACCCCTTGTCCTCGAACTGCTGGCAGTCATTCTCTTTGTTCGGATTGATGCAGGAGTAGTCGTCTTTGTATTTCCAGCATGCCTTATAGACTGGCAGTCCGTTGATTACACGGGTTTCAGGCCCTTCGACGCAGGTGTGCGCTGCTTTGTAGCACAACGGATTTGTGGCGAGAGGATTGCACTGACTGGTATCAAGTTCGTCTCGGATGATCGTATGGGTATCGTCCAGCTGGACAGTGTCCGATGGTTTCGGAGTTGCAGGGTTATCGCAACGATAGGTTCGCTGCTCAACCAGGCACGTACCATTCCAGGCTGTTGAAATGCATGAGGTCGACGTTTGATAACAGCCCGCTACCTTTGAGATCGCAGCACAATAATCAACAGAATCAGGCTTGATGCACTCATAAGTAGATCGGTAGCGCCAGCACTCTTTATAGATCATATTGCCGGCAATATTACGGGTCTCAGGCCCTTCAACGCATGCTTGGCCTGTGATCCGGCAATCTGCCGCATACACAGTTGCGGACATAGCAAAGAAAATAGCTATAACACAAAAGGCTGACTTCAGCGCTAACAGTCCGTGCGCTGCAGTTGTTCGAAGTATTTCTGTTAATTTTAACATCCCTATCCGCCAAATCAGAGCAGTATTATGGTTGGTTGGTCAGTTTGGTCATGTGCAAGTTCTATCACTGAGATCTAGCCTGAAGTGAACTGCATTGGTCCGTCCATGTTTCAGTGCAAGCGCCTGGGCAAACCATTCGCGCATTCATCGTGATGTAAGTTTCCCCTGAGCCGCCAACCGCTGTTCTGGTTTCTAAGATGTTGTTGCCTGCGACCAAATAGGGCCTTAGATCAATGTTAGGCCGGGTCTCGTTGCTTTCACCTCTTTCAGGATCGCGCAATACACCGTCACCCACATCAACGCGATAGCAGGCTCGGCCTTTGTTGCAAGTAGTTAAAATCCAATCAAGTGTTGCACCACCAAATGGGCCACTAAACACGGTATGACCATTTATCTTTATTAGGATATAGTCATCATAAGCAACAGATGCTAGGACAAAATCAGTGATCAATGCCGGGTCTTTAATGGAAAATTGCAATGAGCGGTCGTAAAGGCCTTCGCTCCAGTAGTTGTCGCCGATGGAGCCAAATTGGAGCGCATAAGTACCAGAAGCTGCATTGGCCAGGGACCAGCTTGTATACATGTCTGCCTGGGTGGTTCCGGGAATAATCCCGCCATTATCGCACCCGGCCACTGGGGGTTCGCATACAATGGCAAGAAACTTATCGCAGGTTACGTTTTCAAGAGAATTGTATGTTTTGTTGCATTGGAAGTTGGCTTTTGTATCGACATTAACTACCTGCCCCATTGTGCAACTGTTGTTTTCGCTGAGGTTGTACTCGTTGCAGACCTCGGTCGAGTAAATGTCAGGGGTTGTAGTGGTTTTTGTACCGCAGTTTTCGGTAATGTCTCCGGGTTTAGCGTTATTAATGATTTCCCCGATGCCGCTTATGATAGGGTCGTTCTCATCTACATCAACTTTTACACGCTCGTACGGGTTCTTAGCAAGGAAGTTGACTGCATCGCATTCTTGGTTGGCGATTTGGTCGGGACCATCGGCCTCTGTCTTGCAGGTGTTAATCCGTGAGGTGCCGACGTTGAAGAGTGATGAGTTGCCAAATTGCGAAGACTGCGATGGCGTATCGGTATAAAACGGCATCGCCTTTGCATTGGAGGAAGTCACATTAGAGGAAAGTTTACTGAGGTTCGACTTGCCGAGTGCAGTCCCCTCAGAGTGTGGATCAGCCACAGCAGTGCTCGACAACAGCAGCATTGCGGCCAAGGTCAGCAGGCCATTGGCTCTTAGTTTCATTGGGATTGGACCTCGTTGACCTTGGTTGGCGAACTAGCATCCTGAGTAAACAGGCTAGGATCCGCCGGAGGAGATCCGTCCTCGCAAACGTTCATGCCCCAACCGACCTCAAGAGGGCCGGAACCGCCGTTGACCTTAGGTACCATCTGCTGTGTGTACTGAATTGCCACACGTGCACAGCCTGGTTGTTGGAGCTGTTCAACGACCTTTGCCTCAACCATGATCGGTTCGCGAGATTTTGATGTAGCCATCCACACGTCAGCCTGGTCACCGGTTAGCTCTGCTGACGCATGCCCAGATTTGACCGTTTCAATCAGAATTTCTTTTGAGGTCTGGGCCTGCGCCGTGGCAGAGGCCGTGGCGAGGACGATGATGGTTGTACACAGGGACAACAGTTTGGCTTTGAAATGCATTTCAGCTTACCGGATACTGACAGTATTTTACACGTAACTGTAATCAGCTTGGTTCGGGAATGCAATCTGATAGATTTGCGCCTTCTGCTAGCGATTGCTGACCTGCAATCGATGCATATGAATAATTTTTCCGAGATGGAAGCAATGGTCGAGATCTATAGAGACGCAGAGAAATGGTTTCTAGCGAGCCCCTCAGGCTATCTGGCGCCGATGCTTGCGATGGCAGTTCTATTGAGAGCACTGCCATCACACTGGCTGGTAGTATCACTACTCAGATTTATCGGTGTCGCGTGCCATGAGGCATTGCATCTCACAGTCGGGTTTTTCACGAGGGCAAAGCCAGTCCGGATGTCCCTGATACCCAGGCGAGAGGGAAATCAAATTATCCTCGGGTCAGTGGAGTTCGAGCGCCTGACATGGGCGAATGCTTGGGCAACCGCCCTCGCACCCTTGGTAGCTTTGCCGGCCCTTTACGCGGTCGCCATTTGGCGAACATCAAACCATGCTGGCGAACTGGCAATGGAGGACCTCGTGGGGTGGGCTCTTGCAGGTTCAACAATCCTGCACTGCTGGCCATCAAGGGCTGACTGGCGGCTGGCGCTGATCTCATGGCCAGTGCTTGGGGCGGCGTTGCTATCCGCGGCGCTGTACGTCTGGACTCAGGATTTATCAGTTCTGTTGGCCTGGAGAAGCGTGGCATCGTAGTCAGGACGCTTCATGTGTTTGTGTGTCGAAAGCCAGTTGGTTGCGAAGCTTGTTGCGTCGCTCTGCTCTTTTGCCGTGAGCCCGAATGACGATAAGCCAGATGAGTTCATTCCAGGCTTCCCTTTGTTAAGACCGACGTATATCAGCCACCATGATGCCGCCATCTTCGCGTTCTGATCCATGCCGTGGCCATTTCGGTACATGGCCGAGAGGATGGCTGGGGCATTGGGCTCACTTGCCTGCGCTGCTTTCGTCAACCAGTTGTACGCTTCTTGGTATCCCCCGCTTTCGTAGAGCATCCGCCCAAGCAGATAGTAGGCCGTGACGTTGCCGCGGTTTGCACCTTCGTTTGCCCACGTCCAGGCCCTGTCATGGTCGCCCTTGTTGAGGTAATAGAGGGAGAGGCGAACCGCTGCAAGATCGACCGAGGCGTCCTTCATGGAAGATTCGAACATTTCCATAGCCTTGACCTCATCTTTCGCCACCCCGCGGCCAAGCAAAGTGAGGACAGCCAAGTTGTACCGAGCAAGGGGGTAGTCTGCACTTGCGGCAGAGAAATATGCCGCCGCCGCTGTGCTGTCCTGTTTAACGCCTTCCCCGTGATCCAAGAGATAGCCCACCACATTCTGTGCTCGGCTATTCCCCCCCTGAGCGAGTTCAAACAGCTTCGGCAGCGCAGCTTTGTCCCCTGCTTTGTAGGCAGCCCAGGTCCGAAGTACGTCGCCACCCTCCCGCGCGGTTGTAAGTAGCCCCTTCATGGCAGTTGAGATGTCTGGAAGGCCGGTGCCCCCTGCTGCTGCTTCGTTGCTGAAGTAAGCAGCTGCGGACGTGTCTGGGGCGCTGCCTGCAGCACAGGTGAGGCTCGCGAACGCTAACGGGAAAGCCAACAAAGCCGGCAGTCGATTCAGTAAAGGCATTTTCTGATACACCTTGTTTATTGGTACGCGTAATGTATTCTTTAGCGCATGAAAAAACTATCCCTTCCTTTTCTCCTGGTAGGTGCATTGACCGGGTATCCCACTGCAGGACACGCGGACTGCTTCGCCGAGGCAGCTGAGCGCTATAGGGTTAGCGAGAAGCTACTTCGCGCCATCCAGGTCACCGAGAACCGGCCGGGCAAACCAGACGTAGTGAGCCCAAAAAACAGCGATGGCACCTGGGATATTGGCTTGATGCAGATCAACTCATCGTGGCTCCCGAAGCTTTCGCAATTTGGCATTGGTGAGAAAGAGCTTCTAGATCGTTGTGTTAGCGCGAATGTTGGAGCTTGGATCTTGGCGAGCAACATTGCCTCTCACGGTCCCGTTTGGAAGGCTGTGGGTGCATACAACAGCCCTAATGCGGAAAGTCAGCGGATATATATTCAGAAGGTAATGAATAACTATGGCGGTTTGTAAATGAAGCAGCTATTCAGCAGTTTTTTTGCTGTTCTACTATTTGGTTGGATTTTGTACACGGTATCCCCGGAGGAACCGTGTGAACGCGTCGAGCGTGGCGCTTTACCGGTCCGAGTAGTGTTTGACGCAGTCCGTTGGGCGGGCACGAACTACCTCAGCACGGATTCTCGGATTGACTTGCTGATTTGGAGCGTTTCAGCTGATAAATCCGTGCAAAGTTTCATCTCTCGTTTATTCTACGGACCAGAGCTCAACTGCACTAACAGCCAGGCGTAATAGGAGCTTACTGTGGCAAGGGAACCAGATCTTTTTATTTACAACTCTCCGGCAGATAAACCTGCGGCCACATACTTGAACGACTTGTTCCGGATGGCCGCCCAAAATAAGATTCCGGATATTCATTTTCAATGGGTTCAAGGTGACGTGCACATCCAACTCAGGGAAGACGGTAAGCTGAGACACTTTGAAACCATAGAGCCAGCTATGGGCAAAATGATCGATACGAAAATTCGATCGCGGGCCACCATGGACCTTTCGCAGCATCAAATCCCCCTCGATGGCCGGATCGGATTGAGATACCCAGGGTTGGAGTTGGAAGTCCGTGTGAGCTTGGTACCGAGTCACAACGGACAAAAGATCGTATGCCGGTTGCTCGACCAGCAGAACGCATCGATGAATCTTGAAAGAATCCGAATGCCGCCTTTGGTTGAGCACGCGTTCCGCGAGATGATCAACGAACCTCAAGGGCTGATCCTTGTCACCGGCCCAACGGGCTCAGGTAAAACAACGACCCTGTACGCAGCACTCAATGCCATCAATGACGGAACGCTCAATATTTGTACGATTGAGCATCCGGTGGAGTATGTAGTTAAGGGCTTTGTCCAAATCAACGTTACGCCCCAGCTCAGTTTCGCGTTGGGTCTACGCGCCCTGCTGCGTCAGGATCCTGACGTAATTCTGATCGGGGAAATTCGTGACCAGGAAACGGCGCAAATTGCCATTCAGGCAGCGAACACGGGTCACCTGGTCTTCGCCACATTGCACTCCAATAGTGCAGCTCAAGCCGTCCCTCGCATCATTGATCTTGGGGTTGATGCCCAAACACTTGCTTCTGTACTCATTGGCGTGATTGCTCAGCGACTAGTTCAGACTCTGCGGTCTGATATCGATCACGAATGGGTGCCCATTAATGATGTAGAGCGTATGTGGCTGAGGAAAAACGGGCTGCCAGCTATCACCGGCAAGGTACCCTTTGCACCATCGAAAGAATCGTTCTCAGGTAAGTGCCCAATCATTGAACTAATCAGATCTGACAAATCTGTACGTACAGCAATAATCGGTGGCGGTGGCGAGATGACAATCCTGAACGCTGCTGCTCGGCAAACCCAATTCGACACTCTTGGCCAATCCGCTGTGCGGATGGTGACTGACGGTATAACCACCATGGCACGGGTACGGTCGCTAATTAAAGATGATTCCGTAAAGCCAACTGTCAGGCGCATCGGTGATGTTCTAATCGCTCAGGGTCTTATTACCTTTACGCAAGCAAATCAGGCCGCTGAACTTCAGTTACGTTGCACTATTGAAGGCAAAGTGAAAAAGTTCGGGCAAGCTCTCATTGATCTAGCGCTAGTGTCACAAGATGACGTAGTGAATGCCCTTGGTTTCACAGAGGGGGCAGTGGAATTTCTAACTGAGTTGGCCGCGGCCCGAAAAATCAACTTCAAGGCACTGAACGACACGGTCGAGCTGTGGCGCACAGAACGAAATCAAGAGTCAATCTTCGACATGCTCATCGAGCAGAACCTGATCAGCAAGGATCGTTTATATGAAGAAGTTTATTTCGCGGATGGCTATGGCAGCCCTGCTGGCAACTCCAATTCTCTCCTTAGCGCAGGAGGCGTTGCCGTCGCTGCCGTATAGAGAGGTTGCGGCCCAGGCAGAAGACAGTCACAAGGTCATCGTTTTCTTTTCCTTTGCGTGTCCCGTCTGTGCTTCGTACGATCAGACCTTTGCTCGGTGGGCCAAAACAATGCCGCCTGGCTGGTCCGCAGAGTTCCTTCCAGTAGCGGTGCCCGACAAAGGCAATTACATTGCTGCTCGTGCATTCTTTGCTGTCCAGGACGCAGATCCAGCCCGCCTTGATGCCTTCATGTCTGCGGCCTATACGTTGATCCAGCAGAATGGCATGACGATGGAGAGCCCTGATACCTGGTCGAAAGCTGTAGCGATCGCAAACGTCAGGGGATTCAACGATGCCTGGCTCAACGTCACTCAGCAACGGCTGGAGAAGGCTTTTGCCAAGCTCCTCACATATGGCGTCGATGCCACACCTTCCATGGTCATCAGTGGGAAGTATGTGATCACACCTGACGATGTATCCGGTGATAGTGCGCTCTACATGAATTTGGCAAACGGCATGATTTCTAAGGTGATGCAGGAGCAATAGCCCAGTCCACGGTTTGCTCTGTCATAGCACGAACCCCCGTTTAAACGGGGGTTTTGCATTTATGCGGCTAGGGTGTCTGGGTGCCCCGCTACAGAGAAGATCTGTCTAGTCCGAATGCAGGCAGTGTTTCACAAAAAAGCCCGACGTATAGTCGGGCTTTCTTTAATCCTATGAGGTTAGCTTTTGCCCCCTCTAGTCGTCGGCGGCTTGGTGTCGTCGTCACCCTTGTCTTCCGGGTTCACAACGGTTTTTTCCAGGGTCATTACTCTCGTAACGGGGGCTGGCTTCCCTCCTCCACTGAATGGCGACTCGTAAGCATCCGCAGCCCCCATCATGCCATCTCCGTATGGGCTACCAGACCCATTGTCTGAGCTGGACAGTTGTGGCTCACCTGCTGAGAGTCCAGCGCTAGCCTGCGATTGCTCACCCGCGCTCATCAAACCAGCACCCGATGCCGTCATCATTTCACCAGCTTGTTCTGTATGAGACTCGGCGAGGGCTGGTTGCGATCCAACATGGAGTTGTCCGGTATGAACTGAGGTGGCCCCGAGTTCAATGGGCTCCATTAGGTTCTGATTAGCCCCCGCTGTCATGAGTCCCTCACCTATCCCCGCTCTTAGCTCCCCGGCGTGGCCCCCGGTCGGCGCCTGTGCCTCGGCTCCGGTAAGCGCTGCGGCCGCCTCGGGCTGGCTGACTTGAACAGGTGCAGTGTCCTGGCGGATAGGTGCATGTATCTCGGCGCCGGTCAGCGCTGCCGCTGGTACGGGCTGGCTGGCCTGAGCAGGTGCTGCATCCTGGCGGATCGGTGCATGTGTCTCGGCGCCAGTCAGCGCTGAGGCCGCGACGGGCTGGCTGGCTTGAACAGGTGCAGCATCCTGGCGGATCGGTGCGTCTACTTGGTCCCCGGACAGCGTTGCCGCTGCCCCGGGCTGGCTGGCTTGTACAGGTGCAGCATCCCGGCGGATCGGTGCGTGTGCCTCGGCGCCGGTCAGCGCTGCGGCCGCCACGTGCTGGCTGGCTTGGGCGGGCGCAGCATCCTGACGGATCGGTGCCGGTGCCTGGGCTTCGGTCAGGGCTGCCGCTGCAGCGGTCTGGTTGGCCTGAGTAGGTGCAGCATCCTGGCGTATCGGTGCCGGTGCCTGGGCTTCGGTCAGGGATGCCGCTGCAGCGGGCTGGTTGGCCTGAGTAGGTGCAGCATCCTGGCGGATCGGTGCTTGTGTCTCGGCGCCGGTCAGCGCTCCGGCCGCCACGGGCTGGCTGGCTTGAGCAGGCGCAGCATCCTGACGGATCGGTTCGTGTGCCTGGGCGTCGGTCAGGGCTGCCGCTGCAGCGGGTTGGTTGGCCTGAGTAGGTGCAGCATCCTGGCGGATCGGTGCATGTGTCTCGGCGCCGGTGAGCGCTCCGGCCGCCACGGGCTGGCTGGCTTGGGCAGGCGCAGCATCCTGACGGATCGGTGCGTGTGCCTGGGCGTCGGTCAGGGCTGCGGCCGCGACGGGTTGGTTGGCCTGAGC